>REAP01000005.1 GCA_004294385.1 Oscillatoriales cyanobacterium
TCTTAATGTTTTCATGAGCGGGCAAGATGCCCACCCCACAATCAAATTTAACTCTTTGTTGTGGAACAGGCATCTTGCCTGTTTCTTAATGTTTTCATGCACTCCAATCTCCGAATAACTAATTCTCAACAATCACCGGAGTTCCCACTTCTACCTTCTCAAACAAAGCCTGCGCGTCCTTATCAAACATTCTCACACAACCGTGAGAAGCCGCCCGCCCGATCGACTCTGGATTCGGAGTACCATGAAAACCAATCACATTCTTACCATCCGTCCAAAACCCGATCCACCTAGTCCCCAAAGGATTGTCTGGCCCAGCAGGTACAAGTTCCCCTGTCCAAGGATGTTCCCAAACCGGATCTTTGATCATGTGTGTAATTTTAAAATTGCCTGTCGGAGTTTCCCAGCCGCCTTTTCCCACAGCCACCTGGAAACTGGCTTGTACCTTATTTTTGCGGTAAACATAGACGCGACGTTCTCGCAATTTCAGCACTAAACGCACTTCCTCAATCGGATTTACCGCAGGTTGGGGAATATACAGAGATGGTTCTCCTAAAGGTGGCAATTCTGGTGCTCCGAGATTCGGCAATTTTAGATCGGATGTGACTGACTGCGCCGCGATCGCACTATAATTGAAATTAGCCATAGGTTCGGCGACAGAAAGCGCGGCTACACTCAAACTCAACAGAATTAACTTGCCCAACAAAGATTTGCTGTTAAGAAAACGGTGGTGCATAAAAACTACAATAGTCGATCGCTAAAAATCAATATATCATAGGAACACCAGCAGTGCTGTTAATCTGTAGGGTGCGTCGCTACGATATCTTGGATATAACGCGGCAGATTGTTGATCCCGTGGCACCCTACTTGCTAAAATTTAGTCTTCAAAAACCTGTTCCACAATCTTTTTTGAAATTATCAGAAATATCCGACTCCGGGCATTAAACTATACTAAGTCTAAAGGTTGGGAATTTCGCACAGCGAAAGCAAACCCAACCCTGAATAGCAGTTAATGTGAGGTTTCAATGCGTCTTCAGAACATCAAATTATTGACCAGTGCCACCCTGTCCGTGCTAGTTTCAGCATTGTCAGTGTCTCCAACGATGGCTAACCCTGCAACTCTCATCGCCCAAACCCAGAGCACTTCAACAGCCAACACAGAAAGCATCACGGGTATTGTCAAAAGTATTGTCGGCGATATCATCACCATTCGCCCAGAAAATGAGCGATACAGGACTCTCAGGATTCAAAAATGCGTCCTGAAAATCACCGCCCTAGTACCGGGAATGAAAGTCAAAGCCACTTACCGAGGCTCTCAGGTCGAAAATATCATGGTACTCCCCAAGTACAAAGTGATCGCATCACCTGTTGCTAGCCCCGCAGCCCCCCGCGTAGAAGCACCCCAAGCCCCAGAACCGATTACCCCTCGTCCAGTACCGGCTCCCCGTATCCAACCCCAAACTCCTCGTCCAATACCCGCGCCGGCTCCTCGCGTCCAGCCACGGCCTGTGAGAGGACTTTGGTAGAGTTAGATTTGTAGATGGAATGAAGTCACCGCGCTAGTCGGTGGCTTCGCTTTTTGATTAGACCATTGATTGAGAAATTGCTATGTATAAATTGCGTTTCTTACTGTTGATTCTACTGCTGTCTGTGACTACGTGCGATCGAGCCACAGATGCTCAAGCCCCTGGGATTCCCGAAACCAGCCCCCTCTCCCAGATTCCCTCCCAAGCAAACACCAATTCTCCAACCAGTCAGACAATACCCACCAAGCCACTCACGCCACAGCCCATCCGCATCAACGCGGAAAACTTACCTCAACCCTTTGCTACCGACAGCGCCTCAAAACCTCCTCAAGTCATACCCCCACCTCAATCGCCTATTCTGCGAGTCCCCACAGGCTTTGTAGTCAACGTTTTCGCAGATAATCTCGATGCTCCCCGATGGCTAGCCTTGACACCTACAGGCGACGTTTTAGTCACAGAAACGCGACAGAATCGGATTAGGCTGCTTCGAGATGCTAACGGCGACGGAGTTGCTGAAATTCGCCAGAATTTTGCCACCTCGGAAAATGGGTTAAATATTCCCTTTGGTATGACATTTGCTCCTGGCTATTTCTTCCTAGGAAATACTGCGGAAGTTCGCCGATTTACTTACATAAATGGACAGCAAAAACTCACTGGAACAGGTCAAAAAATAGCCGATTTGCCAGGGGGCGGTTATAACCAACATTGGACGCGCAATGTTGTGATCTCGCCCGATAGTAAGAAACTTTATGTATCAGTTGGTTCCCAGTCAAATGCCGATGTTGAACCGCTACCAAGGGCATCTGTACAGGTAATGAATTTGGATGGCAAAAATCAGCAAACTTTTGCTTCCGGCTTGCGTAATCCCGTAGGATTAGATTTTCACCCAAAAAGCGGGCAACTTTACACCACAGTCAACGAACGTGATGGTTTGGGAGATGATTTAGTGCCGGATTACTTGACCAGAATTCGTCAAGGTCAGTTCTACGGCTGGCCTTATACTTATCTGAAGCCGAATCTGCTCGACCCACGTCACGTCCAAAATGGCAGCAGCGTGCGGCCTGATTTAGCGGCTAAAACATTGATGCCGGATGTATTGTTTCAATCACATTCAGCAGCTTTAGGACTTCAGTTTTACGACGGCAAAACGTTTCCCAAAAAATATCATAACGGAGCATTTGTCGCATTTCGTGGCAGTTGGAACCGCAACGCTGGAACAGGTTACAAAATCGTGTTTGTACCTTTCAATGCTAAATTTCGTCCCGAAGGTTATTATGAGGATTTTCTGACTGGTTTTCTCACTGATCCGTCTGGGCCTAAAACTTGGGGAAGGCCTGTTGGTTTGTTAGTATTACCTGATGGGAGTTTGCTATTTACTGAAGAGGGCAATAACCGGATTTATCGCGTTCAGTTTCAAACACTATGACCAAGCAAAAAATATTAGATGAAGGTCGAGAATATACCTTTCGTTCATACTTTGAATTACCCTACGAAACCGATCAAATTTTAGCCGAATTTGATTACTCGCTAATTGTAGGTAATCTATCTCTACCACATACCTCTAGAGAATTAGGAGAAATAGCATCTCTCAAACAAAGAATTACAGCAACTTTACCTTTTATCAGTCTCAGCAGCGAAACAGCTAGAAGAGAATCCTTGGTATCTCCTGTACTACTTGATCTCGTCCGATACTGCCAATGTCAACTGCGATTTGAGTATACTCTCAATGTGAATAGCTGGTTAAAGGGAAATTTAGATTATCTCGTGAAGTCAAATCAAGAATTGCTAGTTATTGAAGCAAAAAACGACGATATGACTAGAGGATTTACTCAACTAGCTGTACAGTTAATTGCGATGTCGCACGTTGAAGACCAAAATATATTTTATGGTGCGGTGACAATGGGAGAACTCTGGCGATTTGGCAAGTTAGATAGAAATCAGAAGACTATTTTTCGAGATATTCATTTGTTTAGAGTTCCTGACGATTTAGACGATTTATTGAAGGTAATGGTGGGAATTTTAGATGGGGATGAAATTTAGTGTGACTAGGATAGAAAACGTAGGCAGAAGCGAGAACATCGATACATCTACATTTATTCTTATCTGCGTTCATCCGCGTTCATCCGCCTACATCTGCGGTCAAAAAAAATCCCTAAAATATCGAACTCAACACAATCTCATTAGCAGCAATCCAATCATAAATATCTTGCAAAGCAGCTTCCGGGCCAATCAGAGGTTGCCATCCAGTGCGCTCCATCACCCTAGAAGAATCAGTAATAAAAATCGGAATATCCCCCGCACGTTCCTCCAAAACCGGATGAATTGGAATCGATTTGCCGACAATTTTTTGGCACAAATCAGTTGTTTCAACTAAAGAAAGACTGTTGCTCAAACCGCCACCAACATTAAATACTTCACCATCAAATTCAGCAAAGTTTTCTAACTGATAGTCAATCAATCTCAATAAATCTTCAACGTGTAGTAAATCCCTAACTTGTTTACCACTACCGCCAAAACCGATATAATTTAATGACTTCTGAAAATAGTGCGCCGCCACCCACAAACCGCAAACTCCCTGATCAACTTTACCCATTTGCCAAGCACCGGTAATTAACCCGCAACGGTTGATAATTGCTGGTACATTGTAGGCTTCCCTGTATTCCTCAATTAGCAATTCCGAAGCTAGTTTAGTTGCTCCGTAAAGCGAGCGAGCTCCTTTGAGGGGGAAGTCTTCAGAAATGCCTAATTCTGAGATACCGGGTATAGTTTGATTGGGGGCGATCGCAAATCTTGACTCCAACTCCAATAAGCTGATAGACTTGACAGAGGCGATCGGGTAAACTCGACTCGTAGACAAAAACAACAAACTCGCACCCGTTTGTCTCGCCAACTCCAAAATATTCACAGTGCCCAGTAAATTGGTCTGCAAAACGTACTGAGGCGAACTAAAACCCGCCAGCACAGAAGGTTCCGCAGCACAATCGATAATGCAGTCAACCTTCAGCGCCACGGGATCTAAATCTGCGGCTGTGCGAATATCCCCATAAACAAACTGAATCCCGGAATTTTTAAGCCGAGGTAAATTCAATTCTGAACCCCGGCGGCGCAGATTGTCCAAACAAATTATCTGCAATTCCGGGTGAAGTTTCTTGAGGCCAATTGCTAAACAACTGCCAATAAAACCCGCACCGCCAACAATCAAAATTGTTTTAAACATTCACTTTATAAGATTTCGTTGGTAGTCAGGACTTTAGTCCTTAATTCACTGCGGTGATAGTCGCCGCGAGAGAGATGTTTTTCTAGCCAGACATACAAAACAATAAACAAATACCGACTTCCCATCTCTTTAATCTTTAGCTTGGAAATACCAGCAGTCCGATTATACCATCTCAGAGGAATCACATCATAGGAAAAACCCCTAACAATTGCTTTCAGGGGAAGTTCGACAGTTAAATTGAAGTGATGGCTCAAAATCGGCTGCACTCCATCAATCACTTCTTTACGATAAATCTTAAAAGCATTGGTGACATCGTTGTAACGCAAACCGAAAATACTTTTGACAAACCAATTTGCCAACCGGTTAATTGCTAGTTTGTGAATGGGATAGTCAACTACAAAGCCACCTTTGATAAATCGGGAACCAAAAACGCAATCATATCCTGCTTGTAACTGGCGATATCCTGCTACCAAATCCATCGGATCATCGGAAGCATCCGCCATCACGATAGCGACAGCATCGCCGTCAAATTCTGCCAATCCCCGGCGCACGGCAAATCCGAAACCGTTGGGAGGTTGATTGTTGATGTATCTAACTGTGGGAAAAGTCTCTGATAATTCTTGACAAATATCCAGAGTGCGATCGATACTGTTGTCATTCACAATCAAAATTTCGTGCTCAATGGCTTCTAAATCGAGCGCATGAGCGATCGCGCGCACAGTACCTTCCAAACAGCCCTCTTCGTTGTGAGCTGGTATAATCACAGAAATTTTCACTCCTTATCCTCCACTGTTACCCTAGCGCCACCGCGCAACTTGACAAATTGGTTGTCCACAGGATTATACACCCAAGCTTTAATTTCAGTTTGGGCGATCGGCAAATCATGCACCGCCAAATCAATCGCCCACCTCCCATTGCTGTAAACCTGAGACTTCAAAGTCTTAGCAATATCAGGGCTGTCTAAATTCACATAAGCATTAGCAAAAAAAGATTGTTTATCCCCGACAGATAGCAACACAATATTTGGCTGCTGCAAATTTTGTGGCAAAACCGCCCATCCTGTAGCTTTAATTACAGTATTTTTCTTAATTATCAAGGATTTATCATCAGTTTGAGGTTTGTCAAAATAGCCGTACACTTTTCCAGGATTAGCCATAAACTCGACATCTTTCACCAACTTTCGCCAACCTATTTTATCAATAATTAGCGCTCCTTCTCTGACTAACCAAGTTTTTTTGCTCAGCACTCTCAAACAACTTTCGGTTGAATTATTGAAAAAATCTGATGGTTCCAGATAGTTAATCAACTCCAAACAATCTTTGCCGCCTTGTTTGTATGGAAGTGCTGATGCAGTTTGCGCGATCGCCTGACCAGAATTCACAATAATTATCCCAATTAACACTCCAGCTAACACCCGATAAGCCAGTTTATCGTTGTGATTTACGGTAACAATATTACCTCGAACAAATAGTTGGCCAAGCTGAACCAAAGCAATTAGCAACAAAATCGAATTAGTCGTATATCGCGAAGATTCTATCGCCTGAATAGCTCCAAACTGCGCCCTGCCAGCGGTAATAAACAGAGCCGATAACACTGCAAACAAACCTATTGACAGCCAAGGTAAAGCCTCACGATCCTCGCTAATTTTTTTCCCAAAGTGGAAGCCAAAAAATAAGAAGCTTGCAAATATCAGCAATCCAACTAATGCCGAAATACCGGGTAGACGCACAATTGGCGAACCCAACAAACTCAAAAAGTAATCAATTACCACGAGGGGCTTATTCAATAATGAAATAATACTGGTTTTCCGACTGGGGTGATAATCAATTGAATAAATACCACAAGTTGCCACAAACAGCAAAATCCATACAATAAGTCTTTTTCTTTTCTGTGTAACATTTCCTTCTAAAGCAGCTACAGCCGGAATTGCAGCCAACCAAGAAAGTAAACCTTGCGCGAGGGAAAAACTGGCAATAAAGCAGAATACAGCCGCAATCGATATTTGAATACTAGGCAATAATCTTTTTTGTAAACTCAGACAATAAACCGCAGCTACAAAACAAAAATTGACTAAAAACCAAGCCAGTTGAAATCCCCACAGCCAGTTTTCATGCTGAACCAGGGAGAAGATTAATATACAAGTTAAAATATTAGCTAAATGCCACAAATCATCGCCGACATTCTTAAATTGCATCAAGGATAACTTGTAAGTAGCAATAAAAGTGATGACAGCCAAAGCTATGCTGAGACACAATGGATAATTAATATTCCATCGGGAGACAAAAGCCAGAACCGCAATAATGAGTTTTGGGAACACTATCCGGTGGTTGCTGTGCAAAGCCCAAAAATCGTTAAAAGTTACATTTCCCGCAGCTATTTTTTCAAAAAGACTCGCTAATCTCCACTCGTCATCAATGGGAACGTTGACGCTAAAATTTGCTACAAATCCGATTAATAAGATGACAGGAATTAGATATAAAGTCAATAATATAATTTTTTTCATAGCTGTTAACGTGCTTTAGTCATTAGACATCTCCCATAATTGTGGAACAGGCATCCTGCCTGTTCTTCACAGGCTTTTTAGGAGATGTCTATTAGACATCTCCCATAATTACTGTGGAACAGGCATCTTGCCTGTTCTTGACAAGCTTTTTAGGAGATGTCTATTAGACATTTCCCATAATTACTACTGTGGAACAGGCATCTTGCCTGTTCTTGACAAGCTTTTTAGGAGATGTCTATTGTTCCCTTCGACCCTTCGACTACGCTCAGGGAACAATCAACAGTCAACAATCAACAGTCAACCCTTCGACTCCGCTCAGGGCGGCGCAGTCAACAGTCAACAGACAACAGATAACTGTCAGCTACTTAACACTCTTAAACGTATCCAATTTCCCAGTAAAGCGGTTGATAAACATCTGCAAAACAGTGCGCTTGCCGATATTGATATTAGAACTCACGGACATTCCCGACTGCAAATTAACCTCCAATTGATTAGGCTTGTCCTTATTCAAAACAAACTTTTGATTCTTGAGCTTAATTGTGGTTTTAAAAGCGTAGTATTTCCGCAGTTCAGTCGGAGCAAGAGCATCGCTGCTAATCTCTATCACTTCACCTTGAGCAGTACCAAATTCCATCGCTGGGAAAGCTTCTACATTCACTTCCACAGGCACACATTGGTATTTCGTCAAACCCAGTTTCTCTCTATTAACTTCCTTCTCTGGACAAACGCAACTTTTACCTTTTTCGCAGTCAATTTTTTCTCCATCTAATTGTTTGTCGTGATACTGTTCCAACTTACTCCGCTTCTGCTTCAAAGCCTCCAATATGAGAGCAACGTTGCTGTTTTCCAGATAAACAATTGCTTGCAAGCCGTTTTCGTCATCCAAAACCTTGAGTAGCTTCTCAGTTTGCTGCGCTTCATAATAAGCTTCTTCGCAGCGTGCGGGACGCGGTTGTCCTGGCTTCACCACCGAGTTAATAATGGATTGGCATATCGGATCTTTCGCAATATCCAACTTAGCTTTCTCCTTCGTAGAAGGTTTCAAATCGAAGATGACACCGGATACTGGAGACTTCAGAACTTGAGTGTCGCGGGTTTCTTGCGCTTTCTGAAGTTGACCATTTATTTCTGATAGCTTTTTCAGGTTTTCTACCTTGAAACGGCTGAGTTGAGAATCGCTACTGGCAATTTGTTTCTGGTTTTCAGCAATTTTGGAATAAAGTTCTTTTGCCCAGGCATCCTTAGTGTTTTTCAACTGTTCTTGGGCGCGTTTAATCGACTCGTCAATCCGCCCTTGTTCTCCTTGCTGGCGTTGTACTTCCGCTGTAATTTTTTGAATATCACCTTGGCGCGCATTCATTTCGCCTTGGCGTGTATTCATCTCACCTTTACGAGAGTTGATTTCACCTTTACGAGAGTTGATTTCACCTTCGCGCTGTTTGATTTGATCTTGCTGTTTGAGAACTTCGCTTTGCCCTCGGAAAACGTCTTGTTCTTGACGTTCTTTTTGCAGTTCTGCGATGGCTCCTTCTTGTACAAGTGGAACAAGTCTGCCCAGAATACCTTGATTTGACTTTAACACCTGTTGGGACTTGGCTAACTGTTCATCAGCCAATTGTTTCTGAGCCTCCGCAGATTTTATTTGTTCTTGGGAAGAATCTAACTGTCTCTGAGAATAAACTAATTGGTTCTGAGCAAAACCGAATTGCTGCTGGGCTACTATCATTTGAGCAGCGGCAGCTTTCTCGGCATCCTGAGCTTGCTTGAGTTGTTTTTCCAACTCCTGAACTTGCCCCTGGGCTGCGGCTACGCGAGACTCAAATTCTGATTTGTAGTTGACATAAAGTCCTTGCTGAGCGCTATCAAAATTTCCGCTGGCTCCCCGATTGAGGTACAGTTCGTCAATCAAAGCTTGTAGAACTTTATTTTGTGCTGTCAGGCTCTGTCTGTCCTTGATAGTTGATTCTAGGTTTGAAGGAATAGCACCTTGAATTTTGCCGTTAACCACATCTTCGTAAAATTTGTTTTCCTTTTCCAAGGCCTCTTTGGTTTTCTTGATGGAAGTGAAATCGGCACTGGATGCAACGGGGTTGAAAGTGAGCAAGGGCTGGTTTTTTTCTACCCGATCGCCATTTTCGACATGAACCCTCACCACCGCACCCGTAGCAGGCGCTTGGATGTCTCTAGCGCCATCTTTTAGTTCCAATTGACCGACGGCGGGGACAGCTTGTTCGATGCTCGCAAAATAAGCCCAAATCACAGCAGAACTGGCTATCAACATGATCATCCACAAAAACAAGCGTGACCAAACCGCTGGTTTTTCTAGAATTACTGGTTGCTCAGAAAGCATGATCGATTTCATTGCCATAATGTTTAGTTTGTTATTTGTTAGTTGTTAATTGGGAATGGGGAATTGGGAATTGGGAATTGGGCATTGGGCATTGGGCATTGGGCATTGGGAATTGGGCATTGGGCATTGGGAATTGGGCATTGGGCATTGGGCATTGGGTATTGGGCATTGGTGATTTTAAATTACTGTTTGTCATTATTTTTGAGGCATTACTAATTACCGATTACCAATTACCCATTCCCCATTCCCCATTCCCAATTACCGATTACCCATTCCCGATGCCCGATGCCCGATGCCCCATTCCCCATTCCCCATTACCATGATTAGGTATTCGATGCCTCTTGTTGTTGGAACAGGCAATAGTAACGACCTTTAAGACCCATTAATTCTTTATGAGTTCCCTGTTCGACTACAGCACCTTGATCCATCATAATAATCACATCAGCATTTTGGATAGTAGTCAGACGGTGAGTGATGAAAAACACCGTGCGACCGGCAAAAGCTTCGGCTAAGTTATTACAAACTTGGCGCTCCGAATGGTAGTCCAGGGCGCTGGTAGCTTCGTCCAAAATCAGCAATCTTGGGTTTTGCAAAATTGTCCGCGCGATCGCAATTCGCTGCTTTTGACCCCCAGAAAGCGAAGATCCCCGTTCTCCCACTATCGTATTATAGCCAGCGGGTAAGCCCATGATAAAATCGTGAGCTACCGCTAGTTTTGCAGCTCGGACAATCTCATCCGTGCTTGCATCAGGATTACTCAGAGCAATGTTTTCCTGTACCGTACAGTTAAACAGCAAAGTATCTTGCAACACCACCCCAAGTTGACTGCGGAGAGAATATAATTCCACCTTAGCAATGTCATATCCATCAACAAAAATCCGACCAGACAGCGGCGGATACAGACGCTGCAAAAGCTTCATTGCGGTACTCTTACCGGAACCACTTCCCCCCACAATTCCCACAAAACTGCCAGTGGGAAATTCTAAATTCACATTAGCCAATTGCAGTGAGCCGCTCTCCAGAAATCGGAAAGAAACCTCCTCATAAGTCACCTGACCTTGAATTGCTGGTAGTGGGATGTTACTGCGGTCTTCATCGCTGGTTTCCGTCGGTGTATCGACAACATCCTTAAGCATATCGATCGACATTGACACTTCTTGGAAACTCTGCCACACGCTGACAAACCTCAGCAGCGAACCAGTCACGTTCCCCGAAATAATTCGGAAAGCAATCAACTGACCCAAAGTCATCTCATTTTTTAATACCAAATAAGCTCCCACCCACAACTGAGCTAAGTTACCCACTTGGTTGAGAAAGGCGCTAACCGTACCCGCAGCAGTCCCCGTAATAATAGTTTTAAAACTGGCTGTAATGTATTTAGCGTAGCGGCTAGACCACTCCCAGCGGGATTTCAATTCAATATTTTGAGCCTTAACAGTTTGAATCCCACTGACTACTTCAACTAAATAAGATTGAGAGTCAGCAAAACGCATATTTCTTTGTTTGATCAGGCGCAAAACCAGGGGATTGATCAAGATGATCATCAAGGCAAGTATCGGTACAACTGCCAAAGATACTGCCGTTAGTTGCACGCTGTAGGACAACATCACTGCGACGTAAACCACCGAAAATACTGCATCGAGAACCACTGTCAGGGCTGTACCTGTCATGAATTCCCGAATCTGACCCATCATGCTGAATTTGTAGATCAAATCTCCGACACGCCGATTGTCAAAGTAGTTTTGGGGAAGCCGGAGTAAGTGGTCGATGATCTCCGCACTCAATTTGACATCGATGCGGTTTGAAGTATCTATAAATAAGAAGGTACGCAAACTGTTCAGCATTCCTTCAAACAGGGCCACACCTAACAAAAACGCCCCTAAAACATCCAGGGTGTCTAAGTTGCGCTTACCCAATACTTCATCGATAATTATTTGGCTGATTAACGGGTTTGCTAGACCAAATATTTGCACGAAAAAGGAGGCGAACAATACTTCAATAAATACTGTTTTGTGTTCCATCAGCGCCGGTACGAACCACCAGAAGCTGAACTGCTCTTTTTGGTCAATTTGTTGCGGGGCTTGTAGCAGCAGGACTTCTCCTGATTCTCCCCAGATTTCTCTAAACTGAGCTACCCGCTTCCGCATCAGCCCTTCTTCGGGGCTGGCTACCACTAATTCCTGTTCGGTAATGCTGTAAACGATCGCAAAGGTGTCTTTCCATTTAATCATTACCGGGGCTTTGATCCGGTTGATGGCGTCTGCTGGTATTTGGGCTAATTGGGGTGTGAGGCCGATGCTTTGGGCGATCGCACCACAGGCCTGTATAGTGACAGAACCAGCAGTTTTTAGCTGATTTTCGAGAACTTTGCGGATGATATCTCGACGAAATTTGATGCCGAAATACTTGCTCAACATCTGGAAGCAAGCTAGTGGCCCGTCTATTTGCCCTTTGCCACGGAAAACTGGGTATTTAGTATCCTTTGGTTGGTCGGATGCCGGATTAGGGGGAGTTAGTGGGGCGATTTCTACATCGTCAAAGAAGATGCGTCGCTTTTTGCCTAAATCTTCTATTCCTTCATTTATCGAGCCATTTAGGGGGTCTGCTGCTGTCTCTGGTGGTGGTTCTGGGGGTTCCCGGAAGCCTACCAAGCGAGCACCCATGCGGCCTTCTACTTTTAATGATTTGGCTTCGCTGTCAATATTCAAACGACTACCGGTCGGAAAGTCGCCCAATACGCCACTGCTGACGAGCCAAATTCGATCGCCATCTAACTCTTTTGCCAGCTCTTGACTTTTTTTGTTACCATTTGGCAGGTTGACAACTTTTGCGTCTTGCCAAGCTTGCATGGTGATTTCCTTGAGGTTGGAAGTAGCGTCAGCCTGACGTTGCAATTCGAGACTCAAAAGTTCAAATGCTTCGCTCAAGGAACAGTGTTCGCGAAAGGCTTCTCCAAATTTCGGCTGTTTTTCCAGTACACTGAGGAAATCTTCGGTTTGGATGACGATCGCAATTACTTCAGTAGACGCGATCGCAGTTTCGCAAGGAACACCCCTGACCAAACCCGCCCAACCGAGAATTTCCTGGGATTGTACCAACCGCAAACTGACATGGCGCTGCGATCGTTGGTCAAAGCCCAGCAGCCTGGCCTGACCTTCATAGATAATTGCCACTTGAGTCGGCATTTTTTCGCGTTCAAACAGGGGTTGGCCCGTCCGATAACCCAGGAGTTGGCACTTCGCCACTAAAGCGGTGAGGGCCGTCTCGGAGAGTCGGTCAAACGGGGGAGTTTGAGCTAAGAAATCCTGAATTTGGGCTAGGGAAACAGCGGAAGAAGTCATCCGATTTTAGATTTTAGATTTTAGATTTTAGATTGAAGAGTTGAGTCTACAGCCTTTACCGTTCAATCGCAGACGCGGATGAGAGGGGCTGTAGGGGGCCTATTTGCGATATTTGTTCGTTGACCCAGGTTTCAAATAGTTCGTTAATCAAATGCAGCCGCATCGATTCGTCGAGCTGAGCTGGCATGAACTTTTCTAGTCGAATAATTACCATCCATTCTGCCAGAGGACGTGGCGTCCAGAGTTGATTTGGCTGGCTGACTGACAAAAGTTTACTGATTGCTGGGTGCGGCTGACTGAGGGGTACTGGCCCCAATAAGCCACCGGACTTGGACTCAGGGCCTTCGGAAAAGTCGCGGGCGACTTCAGCAAAGCTTTGTTCTTCTTCGAGGATGCGAAAGTAAAGTTCGTTGGCTAGTGCTGGATTTTTAGTGCGAACCAGGGAATAGACTACGTGGTCTAGGCTAGCTTTGCGGGTTAAAAAATAATTATCTACTTTAGGTCTCCAAGTGGCTTGCTTAAATTTTTCAATCAGCAAGGGTCTGACGACCATTTCTTGAAGTTCTTCGATGGTCATATTCTGGCTACGCAGCCAAGCTTCTCTGGCTTCGGGGGCTGTCAGTTGGTGCTGAACGAGAAAATTCTCGACGGCGGATTGGCTTTCTTCGTCGTTGCAAGTAAAAGGTGCGATCGCTTGGTCTACTATGACACCACGCAAAAATTGTGGCATCAACTGATAACGCTTCAGGAGCGATGGCATATCCTGAGCTTGTAGTAATTTATCGCCTATCTGAAAAAGTCCTGTCATTTTTGTGTCTCCAACTGACTTGTGCTTCCCCTTTTAATTTAGCTGTAGCAGGAAAAGAGCGACAGCCTATAAGCACTTAGATTTTCCGATGATAGCAGACCATTAGCAGGCTAAGGCTGCTGCTGTTTATTCCCTGACGCTGTGTCTTTGGGGGGGTTCCCTAACAACTACATCTTCCAGTATTCTCCAGAACGGGCCGGAGAGCCGATTCGACAAACATCAATGTTTTTGTGCCGTAGGTACGGGAACCCGCCCCATGTAAAATCTAAAATTGATTAGAGCAAGAATTTCCAGTCTTGAATCAGCAGGCGGTGCCCTGAGCGGAGTCGAAGGGATGCCTGTTCCACAATAATAATTATTAGAGATGTCTATGGAAGAAAGTTTCTGCCAATAGTGTTCCGAGTTGTAAGGAGTAAGCGCGACTGTCCAGGAATTTGGGGTTAGTCGCCATTTTTCGTTGGACTTGATCCCGATAGTGCCGGCGCAATTCTGAGTTGGTTCCCAGCGCTGTGCTCATCTCCACATAAGAGTTCTCGCTGTTTGCTACCAATTCAGGAAATTGTAGTTCTTTGAGGACTGCTGCGGATTTTTGCGATCGCATATTTTGGCCATCTCTCACCACCACCGGCAGTCCAGCCAACAACGGTGCGACTAAGGATGCAGCACCGCTGTCTGGATAGGAGTCTAAATATATATCAGCTAATTTCAAACATTCTTGGTAATCTGCACTGGTTGGTAGCGCTCTGATCATCACCAAGCGCTGTTTGTCAATGCCAAATTCGGCAAAGAGCGATCGCATTTGATGATAAAAAGGCATAGTCGGATAGTTTTCCGGGCGGGAATGAAAGGGATATAAAACTAAAATCGAATTCGGTGTGGCTGCAATAATTTTTGCCCAGGTTGCTCTCAATTCTGGAATAATCTTAAAAGCTTTAACACCGGACATAAATATTACCGATTGGTCGGTTGCTCCCCAACTGCTTCTGGTCGGTTTAACTGTGGAATGTTCTGATGGTACAGGATAACTGAAACAAATTCCTGAGCCTTCTAAAGTAATTAATTTTTCGCCATATTCTGCGGGTGCATCTACCGGAAGTGTCAAATTTCCGACTAGGATGCGATCGATATTGCGGCCGGTCATCATTGGAATTAATGCACCAGCAGCTATCTGTAGTCGCGCTAGTCGGTGTAGGGACAGCAGGGTGCTGGGTTTTGGAGTATCGGTGGTATGGCAACCGCTAAGGCGCTTAGGGTTCTTTCGGTCACTGAGCGTAGTCGAAGTGGACATTTCGACGTAGTTTATCCTGAGCGTAATCGAAGTGGACATTTCGACTCCGCTCAATGACCAAAGAGAGTTGCCGACAGCTATATTTGTACAGATGAGGAGAATGTCTAAATTGTGCGATCGCATTTCCTCGACTTGACTCAGCAAATCTGTTGACAAATGTACCAACTTATCCACCCGACTTTCACAATATCTACCCAATTCCTCAGCCTGGATTTGGAAATAATACACGATAATCTCAAACTTGTCTCTGTCTAAATATTCAAAAGCCGGAATAGCCGCAAAAGTATCCGGTTCCGCACTAATTGTATCCAGCAAAACGCCTAATCTAATTTTACCAGATTCCAACTTTCTATCCTGAAACTTGAAATCTATTTGACAACCAATATTTGTCAAATAAGACTCGATAATCTCAGCTTGCTGACTCTCAATATTCAGTAAATTGTCTTCACTGAGATACAAAGCTTTCAGATTGATATTCTGAGTAACAAACTGCGCCAAATAATGCCAAAGTTCGGAATCTGGAAAACTGGCAATATTTCCAGCCACATAATCGATTAAATCCTGCAAATACCGAGAGTAGCTTTCAACTTCTCCCGTTGCTTGAAAATAAGTGGGAGACTGAAACAAGAATTTCATCATATCCTCAAAAAACCACTCAGGAATCGCAGCATTTCTGTACTCAAATGGCAACTGATAAGCCTCGCGGTAAAGCATCGCTGCGAGGAGATATTGCATCTTGTCTAAAATTTCTCCTCCTTCAGACAATTTGGAACACAACTGCTGGACAAAATTTTGTTCTTCCTCAGTCAATATTTCATGTTTAATCCCACTATCTAGCAGCAACTGGTGGGATTTCCCCGTTTCTCCCAAATAAGCACTTTCAAATTTATCGGCAGGTAAACTCAGCCAATGTCGGGCAATTTGTTGGCGGTATTGACGCAGCCGTGAGACAATAGACTGATTGGTTGGCGATTTTTTGTAAAGTTCAACTAGCTTTGATAAGTCAGATAAATCTCGCTGAGTTCTCAAATCTAATTTTTGTTGAATTGTCTGTTTAATTTGTTGATTCAAAAAACTGTATTCAGCACTATTTAATAATTTATTATAAAATCTGACTACATCCTTATGATTCTCGCCAGCCGCGAAGTTTTTCCAAGTTTGTTGTTCGGGATGAATCCGCAGGGATGAGAGTTTTTCGTCTACAAATCCGATGTGATAATTTCCCATGATTCGCCACCACATATCTAAGTCTACATACTGAGATAATCCCGAATCAAATAATCCGATTTCGGCAAAAACTCGACGGGCAATTAAAACTGTTGTCGGTTCGCCAATTTTGTTGATTGGGTTTGTCAGACAATTTGTATCTGCTAGCAATTCTTGTCCGGGCTGAATTGATTTTAAATTCGACCAACCTTTGTGCAAATCGTTAATTGATTGGGATGCTCTTAACAAAATGGGATTTGATTCAGATGCGTCTATGGTGATACCACGGGGGGAGAAAACCATCCCAATTTTTGGATGTTGTTCAGCGACGGCGACCATTTTAGCAATACATTCTGGTGCGATAAAGTCGTCCTGAAACAGAAATTTAATGTATTTACCTTTAGCTTGGGAAATGCAGAAGTTCCAATTTTGCGATAAGCCGTAGTTCCGGTGGAGGATGATGCGTAAATCGGCGGATGTTTGTGATTGGAATGATTGGGCGATCGCAATTGTTGCATCAGTCGATCCGTCATCGGATATAATTACTTCTAGGTTGGGATAAGTCTGAGCTAAAGCGCTTTCAATTGCTTCGCCAATAAATGCTGCACCGTTATATGTCGGGATGCAAATACTTACTAAAGGTTGTGTTGTTTCGGTTGATGATGGCAAGTTGTTCTCACTTTTTTGGGCGAAATTTAGTTCTATCCCCGTAGGGACACGGCATTGCCGTGTCCCTACACTCCATAAACCTGGAATATGCTGTATATATTCCAAACGTTTTTGAATTCTTTTGCCTGCAACTTTCGGACTCAGTAAAGTTTTAATATCCTGAGCAGCTATTGCTCCTACTTGCTGAGCTTCTGGGTAATTGTGGAATACCTGCCGCATGAAATAAGCCGCGTGTTCTGTATCCGGTTCTGCCCAAATATTGCCTTTTTTGTAAGGGCCATAATCTGCATCCAGGGGAATTAATTTATATTTGACTAAAAAACTATTGCCCACATTCATAAATTCTGTATTTGATGAATAGCCAGTGGCAATTACAGGTTTGCCATAAAACATGGCTTCTGCCATTGTCAAGCCAAATCCTTCGCAGCGATGCAGGGATAGATAACAATCGCAATTATACAGTAAACCGTTGATTTCGTTTTTAGATAAATATCCGTCTAGATGTTGGATGTTTGGAGAATTTCCGATGGCTGATTGTAATAAGGCTAAATCTCGGAGGTTTTTGGCGGAGTTGGAAGATTTGAGAATCAATAATACGCGCTCATCTTCGCCAAAAGCTTGTTTAAATGCTTGAATTGCCGCTAAAGGATTTTTGCGTTCGATGAGGCTGGAAAAGTCGAATATAAATAGGAATATAAATTTGTTTTCTGGCAAACTCAAGGATTGTCTGTTCAGGTAAGATGGTGGTAGCTCAATACTCGGCATGATTTTGATGACGGGAATTGGCGAGACTAGGGAAATTGCTTCGGCGCAATAGTTGCTGTAAGTCCAGATTTCGTGGAAATTGTCAAATACTGGTTGCCATTTCTGGGGAAATTCGGGAATTTCCCAGGCCCAAAAGCCGATGTTGTAGCGATTTTGAAAATAGCTGGAACCTGAATGTTTTAAGAAAGTGTTGACTTCATCGGCGTTGACTTGAATTAAGTTTACGGGATAAGGATTGTCTGGGCTGAATTTTTGATAGGTGGTATCTTGATTGCGGTGGGGACTACGGGTAAAATTGTTGATGGTGAAGGGAATGTTGGCGGCTTCTACGGCCCTGATATTTGCTCTGACTCCTTCTCCAACTCCAAATTCGCCGTTGATGTAGCCGGCGATGTTAATTCCTAAGTTATGGTTCATAGTTTTTGGTATAATAATTTTTTAACTGATTTAGCGATTGCACATTTCATCCAACTGTTCACTTAGCCATAAATATACCAACCTTCTAGGCAATTAGGACGTTGGCAATTGCTGAATTCAGTGATTTTCTTCCTTCTTCCTTCTTCCTTCTTCCTTCTTCCTTCTTCCTTCTCCTATTTTAGTGCTTGGCAAATGTGCCGATCGCTATTGTATACTGACATCGCCACGCTGATTAAATGCTAGTGGTCTATGGTAATCTGTTATTTGGTTTCATTTTATTAAAAACTAATCAGGAATTTTGTAGAAAGTGATCGATCGCATCAACCACGACCTCTTGAATCTGCTACCCCCGGATGCTAAAGTCATTGTCGAAATTGGCTGTGGTACGGGTGCTATGGGCGCACAGTACAAGCTGACTAATCCCCACTGTCAGTATATTGGCATTGAATGCGATCGAGAAAAAGCGAAAATTGCAGTCGATCGGCTAAACTGGGTGACGATCGCCAATATTGAAGAAACAGACATCGCAAGTCTCGATATCGCCCCAGGTACCGTCGATTGTTTGATTTTTGGCGATTTGTTACCTTACTTCAAAAATCCTTGGGATATCCTCAAGCAGTACAGCACTTTTCTGAATCCAGAGGGGCAAATTTTCGCCAAAATTCCCAATGTTCAATATTGGCGCAGAATTGTCCATCTGTTGCGGGGACAATGGGAAAATCCTGAAGGCAAAATGCAACACTGGTTTACCCTAGAAAGGATTAAATCACTATTTGCTGAAGCCGGATTGCAGGTTTACGAATTGCAAGGAAAGGGACAGAAAACCGACAATTTTGCCCAGTTTCAGGAATTGCTGCATCCAATGGTCAAGGCTTTAGAACTACAATCGAGTAGTTTTGCGACGGAAACGGGTGCTGAATATTATATTGTGCGATCGAACAAAACCTCCGTACAACCACGCAGACTACTGATCCAAACCATTATTATGGCTCCTACAGGGTGCGATCGGCTGCGAGTTTTGGAACCAGACAAATTTAGTGCTACAATTCCAGGTGTCCGCACCGTATCTGGGGTGAAAACAACAGAATTAATTGCCCCGCTTCCCGCCGAAGAAAAGGTATTTGTTTGGCAGCGGACAATTATGCAGTATCCTGCCTATATTCCCCGACTCAAACAACTTTTACAACAAGGCTATTTAATAGTAGCTGAAATTGACGACAATCCCATCCGTCGCCGGGAATATGCAGATAACAATTACCTCAGCTACCGTGGCTGTCATTGCGTTCAAACTTCTACAGAACCCCTAGCCAAAGTTTTGCGGCAGCACAATCCCAATGTTGCCGTATTTGCAAATCAATTAGCCGTTCTACCTCCGCCACGAACTTATTCAGAAGATACAGTCACGATATTTTTCGGTGCCATCAATCGCGAAAAAGATTGGCAACCAATCATGGCAGCACTGAATCGAGTTTTAGTCGCTCACAAACACCGCATTCGAGTTAAAGTGATTCACGATAGGCTGTTTTTTGACTCTTTGCAAATAGCACACAAAGACTTTGAGTCATTTTGCAGTTACGAACGATATCAAGAAATCATGTACAGTTGCGACATCGCTCTCTTACCGCTAGTTTCTAACCCGATTAATGAAATGAAATCTGATTTGAAGTTTCTTGAATGTGCGGCGCGGGGAGTTGCGGTGTTGGCAAGTCCTACGGTGTATGAAAATTCAATTGTTGAAGGTGAAACCGGGTTAATTTATCGATATGAAAAAGAGTTTGAAAATAAGCTGAATTTGCTGATTTCCGATGCTCAAACGCGCAGGCAAATAGCTGGGAATGCTTACGAGTGGGTGCGCGACAACCGTTTGCTGTGCGGGCACTATCGGCAGCGACGAGACTGGTACTTACAGATGCTGGATGAGTTGCCGCGTTTGAATGCTGAGTTGTGCGATCGGCTTCCAGAGTTATTTGAGGACTGAATGCGGTAAAATTATTGTTCTGTTTTATCGTTTAATTTTTAATTATTAATCAAATGCGAATTCTATTCACTATTGCCCACTTTTACAATCCCAGCGGCGACGGGAAACACGCTTCCCAGAGGAATGATCCGCAACCGCGACTCAATGCTTTAACCGCTTGCATCACATCCCTGCAAGCTTTGTACGGTAAATCTCAGTGCATGATTGATATTAGCGAATGTGCAACTATCCCAGCAAATCAAAACCAAAATCACGAAATTGATATTGTTGTTTGCACTACCCAAGGCTATCATCTGTTGGCTCAATTACCGATACAGCCGAAATCTTTCATGCACCATGCTACACAATGCGAACCGCTGTTGTTGGGGTTTGAGTGTCAGGCAGTTTTGCGCGCTTGTCTTGACAAATATGATTATTTCTGTTACTTGGAAGATGATTTAATTTTGCATGATTCGTGGTTTTTTAATAAATTAAACTGGTTCAGACATCACGGTAGCAATGGCAATTTGTTGCAACCAAACCGTTATGAAATATCGCCTCAAGCACCTGTTTTTAAAGCTTATATCGATGGAGATTTAACGCCGTCTGCGACTGCAAAATTTCAAAATGTGGAGGAACAGCGGCAGTTATTGGGCAAAATCATGGAACAAAAAATCGCTTTTGAGCGGGCTTTAAATCCTCATTCTGGATGCTATTTTTTGAATGCGGAACAAATGAAACACTGGGCTAGCCAGCCTGATTTTCTGGACAGGGATACTAGCTTTATCGGCCCGCTAGAAAGTGCGGCGACTTTGGGAATTATGCGGAATTTTAGAGTTTATAAGCCTGTTTCTGCTTATGCTAATTTTTTGGAAATTCAACACTTTGGATCGAGTTTTCTCAAGTTGATTGGTAATAAGGTGAGGCTGTCGGAAGAGGGATGAGTTGCATTATCGGTCAGCAAAGAGTCCAAGGCAATGCCGTGTCCCTACTCCAAAATAATATTGTAGGGACTAAGGCCAAGCCGTCTCCTAATTTCGGGTACTATTAATTCCGATGCTACCGCATTTGATATTACACAGTATTCACCATCTTAATTTTGCTTTGATTAAGCAGTCAAAACATCGCCGATTCTCACATTACCACTGTTGATAACTTTGGCTAAAACTCCGGTTTGTGCGTGACCGAATTCTTGTTGTAGTAAACTGAGTAAGGAAATATCCCGATCGCCCGTTTCTGGATTCACTTCTATATTGACACAGCGACCGATTCGTGCTGTAACTTCGATTCGCGCCGTACCTAGTTGAAAATGTTGGCCGATTAACTCAAATTCTGACCAAGCTGCCATACCTTCTAGCACAATATTCGGACGAAATCGGCGTACATCAATGTGGCTACCAGCCCTTGCTGTTAATTGGTCTAATGTTGCTTGACTGAGTAAAGAAATGTGCACGGGTTCTCTGTCAGGATAGCGAGTTTCGCCGCTGCTATTTCCGGCTAAATGCAACGGTAATCGCTGTGGGTGTCTGGCTTCTTTTGTGGGTTCAATTGTCGCTAGATATTCGGTGAAAAAGCTGCTGATGCGATCGCGCCCTGCTGCAATATTCGCTTCTGCTGTTAATACTGCAACTCCTTGACGTTTGACTGTCAAAACGGCTGTTTCCGGTTCGTAATGGCACTCTAGGGCTGCTAACAAAGGCCAATCGTTTTGAACAGCCAAATATTTTTTGCTCATCCAGGGCGCATTTTCTGCTTGAATGTTTGCAGATTTCATGCTATCTGCAAACATTAAGGCAAAAGCGCGATCGCCTTTAATGCCATGTCCCGCTGTTAACACAAATTCTGACATTTCTTGCGGTGTCAGCCCTTTAATTGGATAAGTGAATAACTGTTTTATTGTTGCAGATATCATAAATTTTAGGAAGTTACTACAATTTTAACTCTCACTCTTGTCCCCCCTTACTAAGGGGGGCTAGGGGGGTCGAAGCTATTTCACAAACATTAATAAAATTGCTATAAAAAGCCGATTAAGCCAGCAATTGATAGCGACGGATATCTGGCGGTGCGACTGCCAAACCTGCTAATTTTAGCACTGCGGTTTGAATGTGAATTGAAGCGAGATGTAGTTCCAGCAAATCCGCGCTTTCCCACTCTTCAACGAAGGTGAAATCTGTGGGATCTGCTTGATTTTGGAGGAGTTCGTATTTGATGCAGCCTGCTTCTTGGCAAGTCGGCTCGATAATGCTCAGTAGCAGAGATTTAAGTTCTTTCACTTTGTCGGGAAAGGCGACGAGGCGGACGACGACTCGCAAGGTTGGCTGGGACATAGGAGAAATGTCACTCACTGAAAAAATTATGATTTCACCTAAAGTACCCCAAACCAACACATTAGTCAATCGATTTTAGATTTTAGATTTTAGGTTTTAGATTTAGGCGCTTTTGCCTCAACAACCGGGTTTATTACTAGATTTTCTTCCTTCCTAAAGCGGTTCCTGATCCCTTCTGCCCTTCGGCCCTTCGACTCCGCTCAGGGAAAAGATCGCGGTTCCTTCTTCCTTCTTCCTGAAGCGGTTCCTGAACCCTTCGACGGAGTTCATCCTGCCCTTCGACTCCGCTCAGGATAAACTGCGTCGAAGGGCTCAGAATAAACTGCGTCGAAGGGCTTTCTTCCTTCTTCCTTCTTCCTTCTTCCTTCTTCCTTCAAATTTCAATCTTTGGGATAAAAGCGCTTATTTTCGGTAGAATATTCCCAGGCGATCGCATCCGGGTCTTTTTCGCGGCTCCAATCACCAAACTCCGGCTTGACTTTCCACTTACCGATGGTGGTAGCATGAACCTTAAACCTGCGGGAGAGTTCAGTCTGGGTAAAAGAGATTTTGGGATTTGCAACACTATTCTTTTGAGTGATGGGGAATAATTCTGGATTTTTGTTTGAGACTTGTTTCTGATTTATTTCAGGTGCTGTCACAGCTATTTTCACAGGAATTGTTTCAGCTTGATTGATATTTGGAGCTACCTGGAAATAATACAAAATTCCACCTTGCTCAGTCACTTCAAAATCCGCTGCAAACTCAGATGCGCGCTCGTCTAGATACTCTTGAACCTTTGAGCCGGGAAGTTTGGCATTCATTGCCAAATCAAGGGCTGTGACTCGCCCTTTGTTTTCCTTAATTAATCGGTAGAAAACCGAGTCTAGATGAGCGAGTTGATGTTTTTGGTGCTGCTGGTAGAGCTTATAGGCCCATCCCATGCCGGCTGTTGCTGCGATCGCCCAAAACATCCCTCCCGACTCGAAACTGGCCACCGCCGTTAAGGAAATGGGCAAAAGTAGGGTAAGATATCCCCAGATACTGCCTTTCTGTAGGTTATTGCTGTTTTTGACCATAATTCCTAAATCATGTACTTTTTACCAAAACAAATTGCTGCGTTGATTCTGATAATTGTTGCTTGCTGTTTCTTGACGGTTAGTTGCACCGACAATAGCCGAGGTGCCCAATGTGTTAAATTGATTGACAATATTACCAAGGGCTACACTTTTCTTGGAAAAGAAAGAGACAGCAACGATACAGCAACTATTAAGAAGTTAGCCAAAGATTTAAACCAAACATCTAAAGAATTGGAGTCTCTGCAACTAAGAGATGCAAACCTCAAAGAATTTCAGAGCGAGTCGGTTAAATCGTTCCGGCAAATGGGTCAAACATTTGGAGACATAGGCAAATCTCTTGAGGTAGGAAATCGCGCTCCTATAAGTATAGAAGGTCTAGAGGAAGTCCGAAAAGCTCGAGCGGATATTATTAAATTTGGACAGCAGGGTAACGATGCCGCAGCAAATCAAGAGGCTGTGACTAAAAAGCTGATTAAGTATTGTCAGAGCGATCGATCTTAGGAGAACCGGAGTATTCAAAATCCGCTTTTTAAGGGAGCTAGACGCGATTCCCAATGCCCCATTCCCAATGCCCCATTCCCAAACTCAATGATGAATTTCTAAATTCAAGATGTATCGACCGAGTTGCACTTTTTCCGACCATAACTCGTATTCTAACCGCAGATGTCCCGGTTCAGGTTTTCCTGTGAGAGTTAATTGGCGGGTGAAATTGCGGAGGCGTAACTGTTCAGGAGTCGCTAGGGAATCGCCCTGAAGCCAATAGCGGCTCAAGCCGTACATCCCTCGCTCCCAGGCGTGGCGGTAACTGTATTTGCCGTTTCCTTGCATGGTCATAACTACTCGATAGGGCGAAACTTCTAGCCACAGCAACCGTGGTTTTGTAGCAGTTGGTAAGATGGAAATTTGCTCGGAAGAGTCATCGGGAAATGTGCGATCGACTATGGCTGGTTCGTGCAATAATAAGTGGAAGCGATCGTTGTCTTTTTGATACAGTGTACCAGCAGTTTCAACGAATGACCATAGGGGTAAATCTGTGGATATTAGTGATAAACTTACAGGCTTGCGTTGATGGGTTAGCATAATAAAAAATGTATGATTGCTCAGGTTAACAGATTGTGAGTTTAAGTAGATACATAGACATAAATCGTAAATTTCTCGTAATATTTTTGTTTCTTTGTACATTACTGATTTGGGACTGAGAAGACGCTAGGATGAATAACGCCATCTCATCCTAGTTTATCTCAATGCAAGCTGCCATTATAACTACTACCCAAATTGGCGAAAGTCAAACTTTAAGCATTCAAACACCGGCCTCTGGCTTGTCGCTACAAGGGAGGATTCGCATTCCGGGCGATAAGTCGATTTCTCACCGAGCTTTGATGTTGGGCGCGATCGCCCACGGTGAAACGACAATTGAGGGACTACTGTTGGGAGAAGACCCCCGCAGCACTGCTAAATGTTTCTCGCTGATGGGTGCCAAAATTTCTGAACTCAACACGGAATTGGTGACAGTCCAGGGTGTCGGAATTGGTCAATTAGAGGAGCCTGGGGAAGTCTTGGACGCGGGTAATTCCGGCACGACGATGCGGTTGATGTTGGGGATTTTAGCCTCTCATCCAGGCCGTTTTTTTGCGGTAACAGGAGATAGTTCCCTGCGATCGCGCCCCATGTCCCGTGTCATTAAACCGCTGCAACAAATGGGAGCACAAATTTGGGGGCGGCGAGGTAATTCTTTAGCACCTTTAGCGGTAATGGGACAGCAATTAAAAGGGATTCACTACCATTCCCCGATCGCCTCAGCTCAAGTTAAATCTTGCATTCTGCTGGCCGGTTTGATGGCGGAGGGAGAAACTACTGTTACAGAACCGGCGTTGTCGCGCGATCACAGTGAACGGATGCTGAAAGCTTTTGGAGCTCAATTGACCGTCGATCCTGAGACTTGTAGTGTAACAGTGACTGGTTCAGCTCAACTGCAAGGGCAGAAAGTAATTGTACCAGGAGATATCAGTTCGGCGGCTTTTTGGTTGGTTGCTGGTGCGATCGTCCCCGGTTCTGAATTAGTAGTAGAAAATGTCGGAGTCAACCCAACTCGTACAGGTATTTTGGAAGCCTTAGAAATGATGGGAGCTCACATTGAATTGCAAAATCAGCGGGTGGCGGCTGGGGAACCAGTAGCAGATATTTTGGTGCGAAATTCCGGCCAGTTGCGGGGATGCACCATTGCTGGCGACTTAATTCCCCGACTGATTGATGAAATTCCGATTTTGGCAGTAGCTGCAACATTTGCATCTGGTACTACCATAATTCGAGATGCGGCGGAGTTGCGAGTCAAAGAGAGCGATCGGCTAGCTGTGACTGCTGCGGAACTCAACCGCATGGGTGCTCAAATTACTGAGTTACCCGACGGTTTAGAAATTACCGGGGGAACTTGTTTAACTGGTGCAGATGTTGACAGTTATACTGACCACAGAATAGCGATGAGTTTAGCGATTGCAGCACTGAATGCCAGCGGTACTACTAATATTCATAGAGCCGAAGCTGCTGCTATTTCTTACCCGGATTTTACCGCGACTTTGCAACAAGTTTGTCATCCTAATTAAGATTGGGAATTGGGAATTGGGAATTGGGAATTGGGCATTGGGCATTGGGCATTGGGCATTGGGCATTGGGAATTGGGGATTGGGAATTAGTTATTAGGATTGCTATATAAAGAACCCTTCGACTACGCTCAGGGTACGGTAACTGACAACAAACCAATAACCAATAACCAATAACCAATAACCAATAACCAATAACCAATAACCAATAACCAATAACCAATAACCAATAACTTCCTCTAAGAATCTTTCCCAACCACTTGTTCTTTCAAAGCTTCAATTTCCGCCAACAATTCTTGGCGGTTAGAAGCTTTGAGTAGATAGCGATAAACAAACCAACCCGTAGTTCCAATACCAATCAATTCAAAAGTTGGGGCTACCAAAGGAATCTCATTCAGGGTATTAAGTACAGCCAGAGTTACCTTGAGACTAATAGCACCTGTCAAGATTAAACCAACAGTGGTAATCGGCTGTTGATATTCTGCGAAAAAGTCGGATATGTAGGCTGGTAGTTCCGACAAAATTGTCACAACTTGGTCTTTAATATCCTCGAACTGTCCAGTCGTTGTCTTTGGAGTTGTGATTGTCGCGATCGCACCTGGTTGTTCCATCACCATATCGATTTTGGCGACTTCAGTTATTGTTTCTGTTGCGTCATCAAATTGTTCTTGTGTCATAAAAAAGCTCGGTAAGTGGGAACTCAGTGGCTTGAGCCTAGAGAGGGAAACAACGCGGGTGGTTTTAACCACCGTGAATCTTTCCATTACCGCCTTGGGATTGTTTGACGGGAGTGTACTTTTGTAATGTACTTTCAATGGGACAATTGCCATTTCAAGCTTCACAATCCTGTACGCATAATGGTTGCCTTTGTTGGGCCTCCCTTACGGGGTAATGCGCCGCGCTGAGCGCAGTCGAAGTGTTAGCTTCGCCAATGTTATAAGGGCTTGTTAGGCTAGCAGCACTGTTCCAGTGACTTTAGAACTGTTTAACCACTAGCGACAGAGCAGGGGACTAGCTACGCATCCACAGGGTGTCGTGACCTAAATAACGTAGTCAGTTAAGACTTAGGCTGGTCAGAATAGCTTGCTTCGAGACTTACTCGCGACCAAGCTCAGTGTCTGTTAGACCTGAGTTCCTGACTTTATACTTACCTCAATTGTTAAGTTAAATTGCAGCTTGAGAATTGCTGCTAGTCTAATTATCCGGTAATTAGTACAACACTGATTTTAAACATTTAAGGTCTTATTTTTTGGCTCGATCGAGGCTAACTTGATTTGGACAAGGGCGTCCTTGTTCAAAGTCGGTGATATTGGCGATCGTAGTTATCGCAATATTTCTCAAAGCGTCCTCCGTGAAGAAAGCTTGATGACCAGTAATCAAGACATTGGGGAAAGTCAAGAGGCGCTGAAATACGTCATCTTGAATTACTTGATTAGACAAATCCTCAAAAAATAAGTCGCTCTCTTGCTCGTAAACATCTAAACCCAGGTATCCGATTTTACCAGACTTTAGTCCTTTAGTTACGGCTTTGGTGTCAATCAACTGACCGCGACTGGTGTTAATCAACATCACGCCCGGTTTCATCTGATTGACGGCTTCTGTATTAATCAGGTGGTAGGTTTCTGGCATTAAGGGACAGTGGAGACTGACAATATCCGAGGTCGCAAATAGTTCTGGAAGCGAGACATATTCCATTCCCATCCCTTGACAATCGGGGTTTTGGGAAACATCGTATCCTTTGAGGCGACATCCGAATCCGTGCATAATTTTGGCGGTGAGTGCGCCAATTTTGCCCGTACCAACGATTCCTACCGTTCGTCCGTGGAGGTCAAAACCTAATAGCCCTTCTAGGGAAAAATTGTCTTCGCGGACGCGGTTGTAGGCGCGGTGGATTCTACGGTTGAGGCATAAAATCAGCGCGACTGCGTGTTCGGCGACTGCGTAGGGAGAATAGGCGGGAACTCTGACGAGAGTTAGTTCTAAGTCGCGGGCGGCGGCTAAATCGACGTGATTGAAGCCGGCGGATCTGAGGGCGATTAAGCGGACACCTTTTTGGGCGATCGCACTTAATACCTTAGCATCTAATTGGTCGTTGACAAAGGCGCAGATGGCGGTCAATCCGGTAGCCAACACGCTGGTTTCCAGGGTGAGACGCGGTTCAAAAAAAACTAAGTCATGTTGGCTATCGATATTGGCTGCTTCCAGAAATGTGCGATCGTAGGATTTGGTACTGAATACGCCGACTTTCATGATTTTTACCAAGAAATCTAGGATATAGTTAGCAGATTAACTTTAAACATAGCAAATTTGAATTAAACATTTTAATAAGTAGTTCAAAAGAATGTTATAATCTTCTGCTTGCATTCAAATTCTGGTGTTCTTTTGCCCGCTTGAGGGAGAATTTTGGCATGAGTTATGTATTTGGCATAGATGGCGGCGGCACTAAGACTATTTGTCTGTTGATGGACGATAATCAGCAGGTTTTGGGACGTGGGGAAGCTGGGCCGTCAAATTATCAAACACTGGGAATTGAGGCAGCGAAACAATCGATTCAATTTGCGATCGAACAAGCTGTAATCTCGGCTAATATCAATACCGATAGCCATCTCAACATAGAAGCAATTTGTCTGGGATTGGCTGGGGTTGGGCGGCCCAAAGATTTGGAAGTTATGCAATTTTTAGTACAGAACTTGCAGTTGACGAATGATTTACCTGTTACTCGATCATTCCAGCCTAGAAATATTGTAGTTTGTAGTGATAGCGCGATCGCACTTGTGGGCGGTACGGGCTATCCAGTCGGTATCGCGGTGATTTCAGGGACGGGCTCGATTGTTTACGGACAAAACCGTCAAGGAACAACTAAACGAGTCGGCGGTTGGGGATATGTTTTAGGCGATGAAGGTAGCGGATATGATATTGCAATTCGCGGTTTGCAAGCTGCTTTGAGGTGCTACGATGGACGTGGAGATTATACCACACTTGCAGAAAATTTTCAAGTAAATTTAGGTCTAAATAGCCTTGAGGAATTGGTAGAAGTTGTTTACCGGCGCGGTTGGGGTGTGAAGGAAATTGCAGGTTTAGCGTCAATTGTCGATCGCACCGCAGCAGAGGGCGATCGGGTTGCTGATGACATTATCAATGGTGCTGTGTCAGAATTGATCTTAGCGACAAAAACAGCAATTTCAGGGCTATTTAACCACACAGAAGAGTTTGAAATTGCGTTGATTGGAGGTGTGTGGGATGGTAAGGCAAATTGCCGGAGTCGGTTTGAAGTGGCCATAAGTGCGATCGCGCCAAATGCCACAGTAATTTCACCGCGACACGAACCAGCCTTCGGTGCTGGCTTGTTAGCATTAAACACTCTTAAAGGTTGACAGTTGACGGTTGACAGTTGACGGTTGACTGTTGGCGGTTGACAGAAATCTGAAATCTGAAATCGATTGACTGGGCTTTATCTTCCTTATCTTCCAGATTATCTGAATTTTGCTCATTTTGGAGATTTCTCCCCAATTTGCAAATCTTTTACTATCTGCCTTATCTTCCCAACCTGTGTAATTCCAGTCTGCCAAACTGAGAGCATAAAAACAAATGCGAAACCAAGGAGACAAATATTATGATTACTTCTCAAAAATTGCGATCGACAGCAGCAGCAATCCTCGCCCTGGGAATTACCCTAGGAACCAGTGCACCACTGGTGGTAGCCACTCCCGCAGTAGCTCAAAGATTCTCGCAATTTGATAGTGTGCGAATTCCATCCGGTAGTGTAATTCCAGTTAGCTATGAAAAAGATAAAATTGTGATTACCCCCGATGAAACAGCACCTTTAACCTTAAGAGTAGCTCAAGATATCCGCACAGCTCAAGGCAGAGTTTTAATCCCCGCAGGTAGCGAAATAGTCGGCCAATTGGAACCAGTTACAAGACGCAATCGCAAGGGCACTCAATTTGTGGCTAGAGAGTTAATTATTAACCGTCGCCAACGCTATCGGATTGACGGAATTTCTGGCATTATTACTAGAACCGAAAGAGTTCAAAAAGGTGCTAGCGGAGGTTCAGTCGCGCAAGGAGCAGCATTAGGTGCAGCAGCAGCCGCCGCGCTGGGTGGGATTACGGGAGATAGAGCGATCGCAACTGAGGAAGTATTGGGCGGCGCTGGCATCGGTGCTTTAGCTGGAGTATTGTTGGGAAGGAGAGGCGTTGACGTGATTGTGATTCGCCCAGAAGAAGATTTGGCCATCAGATTGCGATCGGACATTGTGTTGCGCTAATATTGAAATCTTCCAGTCAGCCGTCTCCTCAAAATGAGGACACGGCAGTGCCGTTTCCCTACCCAAAAATAATATCTTAGGGGGACTTCCATGTCGTGCTGTTGACTATTTCTGCCTAAAAAAACTGCATATTAATTGACCTGGATCGTTTTCTCCAAACGGTACAACTGCACCATCTTTTTTGACTGTGCTGCGACTGCGACAGTTGTAGATTTCCAGAGGATTTTTCACTCCATCAATACTCACAATTGCCCTGTATTCCCAATAATTTTTTGCACTGCGTTTGATATCGACAATGCAAATTTGTTGTCCGCCATAATTTCGGCAGATAGATGCTTGGGCTGGAAGAGTTATCCAGAAAAAGGATATTAATAAGAGGACAAAGACAACACATTTCACGATCAACTTTTTATTCCAGTGCATAACCCGTATATTGTCGCATCAACGGCAGTTGAAATCTCCAAATAATATCTTGCTTTGAAAATCCTGTTATAACTAAATTCTCAGCAATATCATCAGCCTCATTTGCTATACTGAAGTTTAACTCCTCCGCTACTGTAATAAAATACCGCAAATGTTGAATTTATGAATAAAATTAAGCGTGTTGCCATTATTGGCGGAACCCACGGAAACGAACTCACAGGAATTTACTTGGTGAAGAAGTTTGATCGCACACCTGAGTTAATGGTGCGATCGAATTTTGAAACAATCGCGCTGCTAGCTAATCCTCAAGCTTGCAAAACTGGGACGCGCTACATCGATATCGACCTGAATCGCTGCTTTCTACACCAGGATTTGGAAAACCCCAATCTCTCTAGTTACGAAGCTAAGAGAGCTAAGGAACTATACCATATTTTGGGTTCTCAGAATGGTCATCAACAAGATTTAATTGTTGATTTGCATAGCACCACAGCCAACATGGGACTTACCTTGATTCTTGCTAGTCAGCATTTATTTAATTTGCAATTAGCGGCTCATTTAACATCGGTTTATCCAAACCTCAAGATTCTTGTATCGGAAGTCGAAAATCAAGATAGTCCTTTGCTCATATCGATTTCGGAATTAGGCTGTACAGTAGAAGTTGGTGCGGTTGCCCAAGGGGTTTTGGATGCGTCTCTATTCCAGGAAACTGAGGCACTGATTACCACAATTTTAGACTGGGTGGAAGCGTATAATCAGGGAACAATCTCTCCTGTAAAACATTCTCTGACTATTTATGATAGAATTCAGGCGATCGACTATCCGAGAACTGAGTCTGGAGAAATTGAGGCAATGATTCATCCTCGGCTGCAATTCAGAGATTATGAACCGCTGAATCCTGGAGATCCGATGTTTTTGACCTTTGATGGTGAGTCGATCGCCTATGCAGGAAAATCGACGGTATATCCAATCTTTATCAACGAGGCTGCTTATTATGAAAAAGGGATTGCGATGTATTTTACTCAAAAGAAAATTGTGATTAGTTAGTAGTTATTAGTTATTGGTTATTGGTTATTAGTTATTAGTTATTGGTTATTAGTTACTCATTTTGAGAAACGCGATATTAATCAACAGCGAACAGTCAACAGTCAACAGTCAACAGCGAACAGTTAACAGTAAAAATATGATTTTACTATCAAAAAAACACATTTCTATAATTTTAGTAGCTTTTGGGTTGACAAGTGTTGTTGGCTGTGCGACTAAAACCGCAGTCAATGCGCCGGTAATCGAAGCTAATTCGATCGCCCAAAATCTCGTCTCCACCGTCGCCCAACAGCCCAACAGCCCTAAATTTGGTCAACCCATCGGCTGTACCCTGGGCAAAGATTGCTTCATTTTGCTGTACTTCGATCGCGATCCTAGCCCAGCCGCCGTTGATTTTGGATGCGGACGTCAAACCTACGACGGCCATGATGGCACTGACTTTGCGATTTCCGACGCCAAAGTAATGGCCAAGGGAGTCCGAGTGATTGCTTCGGCTGCGGGCAAAGTTTTGCGGGTGCGAGATGGTGTGATCGATCGACGTTTGCAGAATGAGGCAGACAAAGCCAAAGTCGCAGGTAGTGAATGCGGTAACGGCATGGTAATCGATCACGGTGGCGGCTGGGAAGCTCAATATTGCCATCTCCGTCAAGGTAGCGTTGTCGTCAAACCAGGGGCGCAAGTTGCAAAAGGAGCAGTTTTGGGGATGGTAGGAAACTCTGGTAAGGCATCTTTTCCCCACGTACACGTCACTTTTCGCTATCAAGGTAAAGCCGTAGATCCATTTGTGGTGCCCGATGCCAAATTGGGCTGCAATGTGGCGCGCAATCCAATTTGGGATCGGCCTCTAGACTATGTTTCCACAGGTTTAATCCGCGCTGGTTTTGCGCCAAAACTGCCAGACGATAATGCTGTTTGGGAAGGACAATTTGCTGAAACTAAATTACCTGTAAATAGCCCTACTTTGTTTTTTTGGGCACAAAGTTATGGAGTGCTAAAAGGCGATCGCGAAAAATACCAATTATTTGCTCCCAACGGCAAAACCATCATCAATAACACCAGCGAAATCAAAGCCCCCAGCCGTACTTGGTTGAGTTCGATCGGCAAAAGAAACAGTACAAATTCTCCTTTGGCTTCGGGAGTTTGGCGGGCGGAATATCGGTTGACGCGGGGCGATCGAGTTTTAGTAGAAGTGAAGCGAGAAGTCGAATTGCGTTAGTTGACTGTTGATTGTCAACAGTTAACATCATTCCGGTGCAACCGGAATTGATATAATTAGTCTATCTTTTAGTACCATTATAGTCTAAGGCAAATTTTCCCATGCTTGAGTCACAATGTCGCTCAGCCAGATCCTTTGAGGCAAATCGAGGAGATTGTCATCGGCGAGCACCTCAGCCTTTAATTCATCGAGAGACTGAGACTGCGATCGGGCTATTTGAACTACACCTGCGATCGCTGTCGCCACCAATTCTTCATTCAGCGGGTGCTGTCGCAAAGCCATCATTTCTTGAATATTCGTAGGAATGGGATAATTCATCAGAGTTTACGGCCAAAGGAGTAGGCGATCGGAATCCGTCTTAGAAGTAACGGGGCTTTAAACCCAATTTCTTGGTAAACTTATTTAAAACTCAATAAGTATTTGGGAGTATAGCGCAACTTGCTCCTTTGTCAACTCCCCCACTTTGATTAATTTATTTAAAATAGAGAACCTAAAATGCAAGAAATTCTTTATCTAGAAGTCCCAACACCGGATACAGCAGCCGTATGTGCTTGGTTACAGCAGGAATTCGAGCCTGCGATCGGACAAAAAGTGATTACTCCCGATGGCTTTCGTTTGGTTTCAACCACAACAGCAGTTGGCGCGATCGCATCGGGAGCCCAAATTGCTAATTCAAAATCCACCGTCGCCACCTCCAATTCAGTCAGCCAAAATCATCAATCCACGGAACTTTCGATATTTGTCTGGCCAGTCCAACGAACCACTTATCTTAAAGTCTTTCGTCTAGAAAATGCACCCCCAGGGGAAAGAAAATTCCTGGAATCCCTGAACTTGGCCGTCAGAAACAAGTTCCCTGAGTTATACCCAGAACCCCCGGTCATAGACCTCTCCAAACAGTCAATTTTTGAGGCTCTTGCCCCCTATTACCCGCTTACCGTCAAATACTTCCAAAAAATGCCAAAGGGCGAATATGACCTCCAGCGGGTCTACTGGTGGGAACAGCGTTGGCGCGAAGGTACTCGTAATCCTCAACAGCCAAAACAAGTCGTGTTTTTGAAGGAAGAAGAAGGAAGAAGGAAGAAGGAAGAAGGAAGAAGGAAGAAGGAAGAAGAAGGAAGTTCGGCAACGGATTCTGTAACGGATTTAACGGATGTCACGGATTATGACTTAATTTATATCGGTGGGGCTTTGGGAGTAATTCATGCTGCTGTGATGGCGAGGTTGGGCTACCGGGTACTGTTGGTAGAACGAATGCCTTTTGGCCGGATGAATCGGGAGTGGAATATTTCGCGGGATGAAATTCAAAGCTTAATTGATTTGGATTTATTTACGGCGGTGGAAGTGGAAACTTTGATTGCTAGAGAATACAAAGATGGTTATAATAAATTTTTTGATTCTAATAATCCCAGCTTTGCTAAAGCACCAGTTCTCCACACACCAAAGGTATTAAATATAGCTTTGGATGGTGAAAAGTTACTGTATTTAGCGGGAGTTAAACTGACAGAAGCTGGTGGAGAAATCTGGGATGAAACTGAGTTTATTAGAGCGGATATTGAGGAAGAAAAAGTAGTGCTTCAGTGTCGTGACTTATCGAAAAAATGCGATCGCACTGTATCGGGACGGCTACTGGTGGATTCGATGGGTTCGGCTTCTCCCATAGCTTGGCAATTGAATGAAGGGCGGGCTTTTGACAGTGTGTGTCCGACAGTGGGTGCAGCTATTGATGGGGGATTTGACCCGGAAGTGTGGGATTCCGAGTATGGGGATGTGCTCTACACTCACGGGGACATTTCCCGTGGGCGACAGCTTATTTGGGAGTTGTTTCCCGGCGCGGGAGGAGAATTGACTGTTTATCTGTTTCACTACCACCAAGTCAATCCACAGAATCCCGGTTCTTTGTTGGAATTGTATGAGGACTTTTTTACAATTTTGCCTGAGTATCGGCGCTGCGATTTGGATAAATTGGTGTGGAAAAAACCGACGTTTGGTTATATCCCAGGGCATTTTAGCACGGGAAGTCGCGATCGCACGGTGGCATTCGATCGACTAATTGCGATCGGCGATGCAGCTTCTCTCCAATCTCCCCTGGTTTTTACTGGTTTCGGTTCTCTGGTTCGCAATCTGTTCCGTTTGACAGACCTTTTGGATACTGCTTTAAAGCACAATTTATTGAAGGCAAATCACTTAAACCAAATTCGTGCTTACCAGAGCAATGTTTCCGTGACTTGGCTGTTTTCTAAAGGAATGATGGTTCCCACTGGTCGCAGTTTACCACCACAAAGAATTAATTCAATTCTGAATACCTTTTTCGGTATTCTAACAGAAGAAGAACTGACTGTAGCTGAAACTTTCATTAAAGACCGGACGGATTGGTTAACTTTCAATCGTCTCGCTCTGAAAGCGGCTAGAAAAAATCCTTTACTCCTAGTATGGATTTTGGATTTTGTCAGTTTGGGGGATGTTTGGCGTTGGCTGGGAAGTTATTTCAGCTTTACTTTGGTGGCTTTAGCGAGTTGGCTATTTGGATGGCTTCCCAACTTCGCCCGCAGGGTAAAGCCTTGGCTGGAACCACGGTATCCGGCCCTTTGGCTGTGGCTGTTGGCTACTAGCTATGCCCTTACCTATGGTATGGGAAAAGGGAAGTTCGGCAACGGATGATGTCACGGATTTAACGGATGTAATATCAATAACATCATCTTTCTTCTTGCTTGGAAATCCCGATTCTAGCGCAGGGCAGACAGGGAGACACTGCTCCTAACGCGAAACTGGTGGTAGCAAAACTTCTGCTTCCTTCTCGATGATAGCTTCCTCCAAAATCTCCTCTACAACCGGAGTAGGAATCGGCACTTCTTCCACTACCGGATGCTTTTCTAAAGTCAAGCGAGACTGAGACGAACCGGACAATCTTTTTAACAACTTCGGTGTCGGATCGTGCAGTAAATAGATGATTTTATCGCCGGCTTGCCAAATCTCCCCGGCCGACACTACTTGCAAATATCCCTGCCTTTCCAACAACAACGGTACCAACTCGCCACCCCGAATTAAAGCCTGCAAGTGAGCTACTTGAAACTCTAAGCCGGAAATTTTTAACTCGGTTTCTCCCAGTTTCACTTCTTTGTCAATCAGATATTCGTTCCAATCCTTCAGTGACAAATCGGAGACAAAAGCTTGATTAATCTTACTGTTATTTGCAGCACTATTCCCTTGCGGATCTTTGGGAAACATTGCCAAAACTCTCGGCGGTGCAAACTCTTCTGCGGCGCGTTGAGCTAACACTAAGTTTACCTCGCCGTTGTTGGTCATTGCTAAAAAAGTTCCCATCGAGGCGAGTCCGGCTACTTCCAAAATACTGTGGTCGAGAGCACTGCTCAAAAACACTCGCAAACCTTCTCGTTCTGCTTCTTGACAAGCTTCCGGGTTAGTGTCTATAATTGCTACAGATTCGCCGCGTTCTTGAAATAACCGAGCCATCAATCTACTCAAAGGATTAGACCCGACAATGACAGCACCGGTGGCGGATTTCGATGTCACTCCTAATAGTTGAGCCATTGGCCCGGCTGTTAGTCCTTGTACGAAAACTGTCATGATAATTGTCAGGAAAACTAAGGCTTTGATGGAGTCGCCGCCGTTGATTCCCCGTTGGGTGAGCAAAATGGCAAATAAAGATGCGATCGAGGCTGAGACAATTCCCCTTGGGGCTACCCAACAAGCAAATAATTTTTGTTGCCAATTTAAGCCGCTATTCCAAGTACACAGCCAAATGTTAATCGGTCGCACTATCCACATGAGCGCTAAAACTGTCAACACACTTCCCCAACCCAGCGCAACTACACTAGCGAGGGATAAATCTGCCGCCAACAGCACGAACAGCACGGATATAGCAAGGACTGTAAGTTGACCTTTAAATCTCCTCAACAGCCTTTCTTCTGGGACAGAGGCGGATCTGAGGACGATACCGGAGAGTACGGTTGCCATTAATCCTGATTCGCTGCGGAGTTCTTCTGCTAATCCGAACAATCCCCACAAACCGGCTAATACTACGAGGTTTTTGAGGTCTTCTGACAGAAATTGCGATCGCTTGAGAATGAATCCTAGCAGCCAACCTCCGGCAACTCCGACAAATGCGCCGACTCCTAGTCGGACGATTAAATCTCGGAACAAAACCAGTAAGTCTGCATTACCGTTTACAATAATATTCAGTACCAATACTGCCAGAATTGCGCCGACTGGATCGATTAAAACTCCTTCGGCTTCTAGCAAAGCGGCGACTTGTTTGTCAACGGAAACCTGTTTGAGCAAAGGGCCGATGACCGTTGGGCCGGTGACTACTACTAGAGAAGCATATAAAAATGCGATCGGCCAGGGAAATTCTCCCAACCAGTGGGCGGCCATTCCGCCACCGATCAGGGTAATTAAAGTGCCGAAAGTAACTAAGTTGCGGATGCTGCCGGAAACCCGACCCAAATCTCGCAATTCCAAATTCAGGCCGCCTTCAAACAAAATTAAGGCGACAGAAAGGGAAACCATAACTTCCAAACCGCTACCGAGCAAATTTGGGTGTAGCAGTCCCAAGCAGTCTGGCCCTGATAAAATGCCAAACAACAGCAAAAAGACGATCGCCGGAACTTTCAAGTAAGCGGCCAGAACTTGAGCACTGATACCACAGGTGACGGTCATGACCATCAACAGGGTGATGTTAAAGGGGGTTTCCATAGATATGATTGTTGCAGGCTGCCCGACTCAATTTTAAAATTTTGATGGCGGACGACTTGAATACAGGCGCGATACGGGCGCGATCGTACAGACTCTACAGGGCAAGCTAGATTTGGACTCTTTGTTAAAAAGGGTTGATATTGGCTATAACCTTATCAGATAATTCTCCTCCCGTCAAAGATGGCTGTTACCCCTCTCAAACTCAGAAGATAAAAGTCTGTGGGTTCAATCTAAAGTCTAAAATGGGATGATGTTAAGTGACAAAATGGTTGTTTTATCAGGGAGATTTTGTTAGTGAATAGCGATCGCATAGAACCAGGTGTCGGTCAAGAGTCGGTTTGGGATTACCCACGCCCGCCTCGTCTCGAAGCATCGACCAAGCACGTACAGATAATTTTTAATGGCGTGAAAATTGCCGACACGCACCGTGCGTTTAGGCTGTTGGAGACGAGTCACCCTCCCTCGTACTATATTTCTCCCGATGACATCCAAATGCAATATTTGCACACAACTTCACAGGGGTCGTGGTGCGAATGGAAGGGACAAGCGAGCTATTGCACTGTGACGGTAGGAGACAAAGAAGCGATAAATGTGGGTTGGTTTTATACCAATCCTAATCAGGTTTTTGAGGCTATTAAAAATTATGTGGCTTTTTATCCCAGCGGGATGGATGCCTGTTATGTGGACGGGGAATTAGTGCAGGCTCAACCAGGTGATTTTTATGGTGGCTGGATTACCAAAGATATTATCGGGCCTTTTAAAGGAGGGATGGGAACTTGGGGCTGGTAGCAGTAGCCAAAATAACTAGATTTATTTATAATTGAAAGAGCCAATTCTCGGCAATTCAGTGGATAGACCAATCAGGATAATTGAATCCAGGGATGCTAGATAATAACGTAGTAAGATTTCGATAAGATCTCACTCAAAAGCTGTGTAATCAACAATACAGTTGATTTTCAAGTATTAATGTTAAAATAAGCTAATATGCGACATTAGCTTTGTTGCCAGTGTTGTTCATTTGGGTATGCGTTGTGTCTATCAAATTTAGCGCCCCACCTATCTCGCCGGAGAAACTACCAACAACTCTCTCTTTAGAGTCTACCCTTAAGGAACTATCGGTATTCGATTTTCAGGTTGAATCCTCTTTCTTAAACAAAGAAGTAGCTAGGTTGTTTCGAGATTATCCGTTGCTTCCGGGAGTGATATTGACGGAAAAAGGAGAATTTTTAGGTATGCTATCGCGACGGCGATTTATGGAGCATATGAGTCGCCCTTACGGAGTGGATACATTTGCTGGCCGACCGATTCTGGCTCTGTATAAGATGGCTCAAACAGATATTTTGATTTTACCAGGAGTGGCCTTAATTGTCATGGCAGCTCAGAGAGCCGTACAGCGTTTGCCAGAAGAGCTTTACGAGCCGATTGTTGTTGAGCTAGAGCCTCAAATTTACCGATTGTTGGATGTACATCAAGTGCTGTTAGCTTTATCACAAATTCACCAACAAGCGACTTGGTATATTAGCGAACTTTATTACAATTTATCTGTTACTAAGTCTGAGTTAGAAGTGGCTAACTCAGAATTATATCGCCTTGCTAACTCAGATAGTTTAACTCAGGTGGCAAATCGCCGCCGTTTTAATGAATACTTAGATCAGAAGTGGGAACAACTAGGTCAAGAGAAAGCAGAAATATCTTTAATTTTATGCGATATTGATTTCTTTAAGAAATATAATGATTCCTATGGACATCAGGCTGGAGATGGTTGTTTGCAAGAGGTGGCTAAAGCGATTGTGGAAGGTGTAAGTGACTCAGCGGGGGAAGTTTTGGGGGAGGCTTTGGTGGCTCGTTACGGAGGTGAAGAATTTGTGATCGTTTTGCCTCACACCAAACCTGAGATTGCTGTCTATATTGCAGAGCAAGTTCGAGTCTGGGTGAAAAACTTAGCAGTTGAACATCTGCAATCTCATGTTGGTTGTGTGACGCTGAGTTTGGGGGTGGCGAGTACGTTTCCCCGATCGCACATTGCTCAGAAAGATTTGATTGCAGCAGCAGACCGTGCGCTATATTTAGCTAAAGACCAAGGGCGCGATCAGGTAATCTTAGATTTAGGACACTAGACTTTAGATTGGCGAATCGTTTTATCTAAAAAAACTCCTTATAAAACTGACTACAATAGGCCCGATAACAACTACCAAATAAAGCGTAACTAGGAACAGCATAGCAGGGAACAGTGGTTTCAATCCCAAAGGCAAAGAGACAGGAGGCTGATATACTTGTTGAGCTATCGGAACAGTAATTAGTTGCTTCTTCAAAATTACACATGGTATCCAGGTTTTTTGTTCCGAATAAAAACCTGATTGACGAATCGATTGATAACCATTGGCGTGGTAGAAGCTTACTCCTGCCAGCGATGAAAATACCTGAATGGCTTTATACCCTCTGTCGATCGCTATTTTCTCCACAGCTTTAAGCAGTCGCGTACCTATCCCTTGACGGATGAGATTTGGATGAACATACACGCCACTAATTTGGGATGGGTGAGTCAGATAAGACGCAAATCCAACAATTTCATTTTCATGCTCTGCTACAAACCCTATCTCATTTTGGGCAAATCTTGCAGATGCTTGACTACGAACTAAAGACTCAACTTGATTTAAATTGTAACTTGATGACAACACCCTAAGTGAACTGGTTTGTAATTCTATAATTTTCTCTGAGTCTTCAGGCTTTGATAGGCGAATTTTAAAATCCATAATTTGTAAAGCTATACGCGATCGCCATTTCTTGGTACGCTATATGTAGTTTGCCTGCGTAAGCCCTGTCCAAGCACGTTCAGCCGTCCAGTGTCTATCCGAAGATTCATAAATTCTCAACCCATCCAAACCCGCAGTTTCAATCAACGTCTGAATTTCATCCAGAGTAAAGGCTGCTTGTAGTGAATCGCTGAACAATTGTTTCTGATGCGCGTTGCAATCTCCCGCATACATCTCAACTAAATCATCCCTAATTTCCTGGGTTTCTGATCGCAGTAAATCCCGTAAAAAAATTGCTCCGTTCGGTTTCAACACCCGCCGGACTTCCTGCAAAAAAGGCAGAGGATCGGGCAAATGGTGGATAATGCTGTTGGAAATCACCATATCAAAATAGTTGTCAGGATATGGCATTGCCTTAGCATCGATCAATTCGAGACTAATTTGCGATCGCACTCCGGCCTTTTCCACATTCTCGGCCGCCACTTTCAGCATATTTGGAGATAAATCGATGCAAGTCAATTTCCATGCTGACCGAAGTTCATAAAGTGCGATCGGAATTCTCGCCGTACCCGTCCCAGCATCCAAAACGTTTCCAAAAACCGGCCCCAAAACAGCCGCACTCCTAGCAAAAGCAGTATTAACCTCAATAAAGTCCATCGAATCGTATTCTAGAGCCTCTTCCAAGGAATCCATCACTTCCGGTTCCAAAACTCGCTGCATAAAATTTATCTCATTATTAGGCATTTCCATATAGGGGCTGAGTTTCGCCTGCAAAAGCTCGACTAACTCCGGTTCCATATATTGATAATTATCCGGGATTTGCAGACAAATCCGTATCTTATCTGCGTTAATCCGCGTTAATCCGCCTACATCTGCGGTTAAAAATCTTAATCCAATCTTCCCCGATCGCACCTCACATATCACAATATTGGTAATCTGTCAAATTTGCCAAAAATTTCGTTACAATTATTAACTAGCTAATATGCGTATCTTGCATCAATAATTGTCATTATCGCATTTATAGATTTTGGTAATTCCATACACTGAAAGGGTTTCAGACTATAAGTAAAAAAATAGTCATAGCACCGCTTGAGTATCAGAATTGTATAATAGCTCAAACGTCGCACTTTCGTCAAGTAAATGAGAATGGAATCAATAGTGGAGGATGGTAATTTTTGGGGGTTTTCGGCAATTGATTGAACATTTAAAACGAAATTACTTGTCATATTGTTTTTGCTTATCAAACCAGGTTAAGTTGTCCCGATCGCCCTCAACCCCTCAAAAATAGAAATATCCTTGATTTCTGCTAAGATTAATTAAACGAAGTCGTTATGAGTTCAATTAAACAGCTATGACCAAACAAACCATAGAAAATCTAGTAATTATCGGCTCAGGGCCAGCAGGTTACACCGCCGCCATCTACGCCGGGAGAGCAAACCTGAAACCCGTCGTCTTTGAAGGCTACCAAATGGGAGGAATTCCCGGTGGTCAACTGATGACCACCACAGAAGTCGAAAACTTTCCCGGCTTTCCCGAAGGCATCACCGGGCCGCAACTCATGGATCGGATGAAAGCTCAAGCCGTGCGTTGGGGTGCTGAGTTATACACAGAAGATGTAATTTCGGTAGATTTGAGTCAACGACCGTTTACAGTGCGATCGGAAGACAGAGAAATTAAAACCCACACTATAGTAATAGCTACAGGCGCAACGGCGAAAAGACTGCACCTACCAAGCGAAGAAAAATACTGGAATTTAGGAATATCTGCCTGTGCGATTTGTGACGGTGCGACACCGATATTCAAAAATGTAGAATTAGCAGTAGTCGGTGGTGGCGACACGGCGGCAGAAGAAGGAGTTTATTTGACAAAATATGGTTCTCGCGTTCATATGTTGGTGCGTTCATCATCCATGCGAGCTAGCAAAGCCATGCAAGACCGGGTTTTGAACAATCCCAAAATTACTGTGCATTGGAATACTGAGCCTGTGGATGTTTACGGCAATGGCAAACTTGGGGGAATTCAAGTCAGAAATACTGAAACTGGCGCAGAAAGCAATTTGCCTGTGAGTGGGTTGTTTTATGCGATCGGGCATACTCCCAATACTGTTCTATTCCAAGGTCAACTAGAACTCGACCAAATCGGCTACATTGCTCCCAAACATGGTTCTGTAGAAACTAGCGTCGAGGGAGTTTATGCCGTCGGCGATGTCCAAGACCACGAGTTTCGCCAAGCAATCACTGCTGCTGGTAGCGGTTGTATGGGTGCGATGTTGGCAGAACGGTGGCTGTCGGCGAATGGTTTAACTCAGGAATTTCATCAAACGGAGGAATCGGAGAAACCAGCAGTAGCAGCGGAAACTCCCAGAGTGCGGGAAACCAGCGAAAACTTTGATATCAAGGAAACGCGACACGAAGGAGGTTATGCTTTACGGAAGTTGTTCCACGATAGCGATCGGCTAATTGTGGTCAAGTATTCTTCTCCAACTTGTGGCCCTTGTCATAGTCTGAAGCCGATTTTGAACAAAGTAGTAGATGAGTTCGACGGTAAAATTCACTACGTGGAAATTGATATCGAAGAAGACCCAGAAATTGCAGAAAATGCTGGTGTTATTGGAACACCGACGATTCAGTATTTCAAAGACCAGGCTTTGGTGACTGAACTCAAAGGAGTTAAGCCAAAAAGCCAGTATCGTGAGTTAATTGCTAGTAATTTGTAGAAGGAAGAAGGAAGTTCGGCAACGGATTCTGTAACGGATGTAACGGATGTCAGGAAGTTCGGCAACGGATTCTGTAACGGATGTAACGGATGTCAGGAAGTTCGGCAATGGATTCTGTAACGGATGTAACGGATGTCAGGAAGAAGGGAGAAGGTTCTTCGACACTTCGACTAGGTTCAGTGTCCGATTCCCAATTGCCGATTCCCAATTGCCGATTCCCAATTGCCGATTCCCAATTCCCAATTGCCGATTCCCAATTCCCAATGCCCAATTCCCAATGCCCAATTCCCAATTCCCCGTTATCAATTATGGCTCAAAGCCGACTTCGACTACCAAGATTTCTCAACCTTGCCGCACCGTCAAACCTGTCAATGAAAATGATGTGGGTTGGCTTGGTAATCACTGCTGTGTTTGTATTGATATCCATTTTCTCTCCAGCTATGCAGACTTGGGGATGGCTGCAAAATCCAACCGATGCTTTGATTAACCCCATCCATGAACCTCCTTCGGGGAGTTACTGGTTTGGTACTAGCCGCAGTGGCTATGATGTTTTTTCCCGCACGCTGTTTGCTTCTCGCGCTGCTTGGCAAGTGGTGATTTTAGCAACAACTTTGAGTTTATTGATCGGTGTTCCGCTGGGGTTGGTTAGCGGTTATTTGGGCGGTAAGCTCGATCGCATCTTGTTATTTTTAATGGATACCATTTATACTTTGCCGGGATTGCTGCTTTCTTTGACTCTAGCGTTTGTCGTGGGGAAAGGAGTTTTGAATGCTGCGATCGCCCTGAGCATTTCCTACATCCCACAATACTACCGTGTCGTCAGGAATCACACGGCCAGCGTCAAAACCGAACTCTTTGTTGAAGCTGCCAGAGCAATGGGGGCTGATACTTGGACAGTGCTCTCCCGCTATCTGTTTCTGAACGTGATTCAGAGCGTACCAGTGCTGTTTGCGCTCAACGCCGCCGATGCAATTTTAACCTTGGGAGGTTTGGGATTTCTGGGATTAGGACTTCCCGAAGAAACTCCCGAATGGGGACATGATTTACGTTTAGCCCTGGATGCGCTACCTACTGGCATTTGGTGGACGGCTTTGTTTCCCGGTTTGGCGATGACTTTAATGGTGGTGGGATTGTCTTTGGTGGGAGAAGGATTGAATGAGTTTGTTAACCCTAAACTGCGGAATCAGTAATTGAGCAATTTTACCTAAAATGTCTGAAACATCTTAATCGAATCTTCACATTTTCACGATATATATAAAGGAACTGCGAAGTTGTGCTGACCAATAATTTCAAAGGTGGTACAAGCCCCCGGATTTATCTGTGGGGTCAATCCAAAATCCAAAATCCTCAAGCCCCCGGATTTATCCGTGGGGTCGCCTCTAAAATCTAAAATCTAAAATCTAAAATCGAATGACGGAAGATGGCGAATTGTGTTAATTATGAGAGGGTGCGATCGCGTCAGTATTCGCCGAAAGCCAGCAAGTTCTGGCAAAATTTGCAGCCAGGAGTTGCCAAGAGAGCTAACTCTCAGTAAAATTATCGAGATGATTTCGACCCTTGACGGGACAAAATCATCTCGAACTGCTTAAATGAGCGATTAATTTATCACGTTTGGCTAAACCGTGAAAGCTTGCTGAGGGATAGCCGCTCCCATGCTCCCGATGAAGCAAGAAGCAAATGTCTAGACTTGTCTAGTATTTGCATAGCAGAATATGACGTTAAGAACTTAATGTGATTTAACGTTAAATTTAGACCAAATTTCTGAGATTTGAGCTAACTTAACTCATAAAGCCGCTGTTGCACTACTAAGCCCGCAACGCTTCATTTGGGGTAATCCTCGGCTTCTAATCCAGAGTGACCGACTCACAACTAAAGCTCGTAAGCTTTATTCGATCGCGCATTCAGCATGATTCAATTCAGGGAAACAGAGTAAAGATGAGTGCATCTACAACGGTAACAGCCGGAATTCCGGCAAGTCAAAAACTTTCTGCTCACTGTCTGGACGGCTACGCCGCACCCGTTCATCCAGATATTCGCAGAAAATATCCCCGATCTCAAGTTCCAAAGTTATTGTGGACGATTCTGAGGATCTAGCTCAGCCAGCCATTAGTCCGTATTGTTAAGCTAAGCTGACAAAGTTTTCCTAGTTCTTGACAAAAAATCGAAAATAAGTTCCATTTTTTGTGAGAACGGCTACAATCAAAAAGGTCTTTGCAAGATCCAATACTAACTATTTGGTGCTTAAACCCAAAACTTTTGCGTTTGGTAAAACAAGCGCGCATCCAGGGTGGCAATCATCGCCACAAAATGCCTCTTAAAGATCGAGCCTATATGTGTCCCAACTTTGGACATAAAAAGAATCGAGATTTAAATGTGGCCAAAAATATCGATCGTTGGTTTGAGGAAATTTTTATTCCCAAGCGTTCTGATTAAACGAATTCAACAGAATTCACTTGTCTAAACTACAAACAGACATTATTTGACTGTTATTTATTCTTCAATTTAGGAGCATGAGGAAGGCGGCATGATCCAGACAAACACCGTACTTGAAACCAAAATCAAACCCCAAATGGAAACTATCGATTTGCTTCGGAAGACCGAAAGCGTTCCACCTGAGAGCGAATTGGAACTGTTTATCGACGAAGAAGACGATCGAGATGACTTTTCAGAACCTCAATCCGAGGAAGACGATACTAAGTCTGCTAAAGGTGTCAAAGCCCGCCGTCGGGCTCAGGCCAAGAAAAAGCACTATACAGAAGACTCTATTCGGCTTTATCTGCAAGAAATAGGTCGGATTCGACTGTTGCGAGCTGATGAAGAAATTGAACTCGCGCGTAAGATTGCCGATTTGCTAGAATTGGAGCGAGTCAGAGAGCAACTGTTAGAGGACTTAGACCGCGAGCCCAAAGACAATGAATGGGCGACTGCTGTGCAAATGGCGCTACCGGCATTTCGTCACCGACTTCATGTGGGACGACGGGCTAAGGAAAAGATGGTACAGTCAAACCTGCGTTTGGTGGTGTCGATCGCCAAAAAGTACATGAATCGCGGTTTGTCTTTCCAAGATTTGATTCAAGAAGGCTCTTTGGGCCTAATTCGGGCGGCTGAAAAATTTGACCACGAAAAAGGTTATAAATTCTCAACTTACGCAACTTGGTGGATTCGTCAAGCCATCACCAGAGCGATTGCGGATCAATCCCGCACTATTCGCCTACCGGTTCACCTTTACGAAACCATCTCGCGAATTAAGAAAACGACCAAACTGCTTTCTCAAGAAATGGGTCGCAAGCCGACGGAAGAAGAAATCGCGACTAAAATGGAGATGACGATCGAGAAGTTGCGCTTCATTGCCAAATCCGCACAGTTGCCAATTTCTCTAGAAACTCCGATCGGCAAAGAAGAAGATTCGCGTCTAGGAGACTTTATTGAATCTGATGGAGAAACACCGGAAGATCAAGTCTCTAAAAACTTGCTTAGGGAAGACTTGGAAAGCGTTTTGGATACCCTCAGCCCCCGTGAACGAGATGTATTGCGACTGCGGTATGGATTGGATGACGGACGGATGAAGACCTTGGAGGAAATTGGTCAAATCTTTAACGTCACTCGCGAGCGAATTCGGCAAATCGAAGCTAAAGCTCTGCGGAAGTTGCGCCATCCCAACCGCAACAGCATCTTAAAAGAATATATCCGCTAGAATATTTTTCTAGCATCACCCAAAAGAGTGATTTGGATTTTTTCTGGTTGACGGTTGACTGTTCACCGTTGACTGTTGACTGTGACTGGAAAATCGGTACTGAAAATTTGGGAGTCTCAAAAGAAACTCCCAAATTTTCAGTATCTGGAAATGTTTTAACTAAAAAACTACATCAGGCCCCAGAAGTGGAGTACGCCTTGACCGGAAACCAACTCGATGATGACAGCGGCAGAGAAACCAATCATCGCCAGACGACCGTTCCAATTTTCTGCTCCTTCACTAAAGCCCCAATTCCAAGCGTTGCGTTTTGGTTCTTGCATGATGCGAACTCCTTTCGTTAAGTTTTGTAGCCCTATGTGAATTAATATAACAGGCGCTTGAAAAAAGTGCAACTTTCTGATAATTTTCGGTCGGCTCAACCAAAAATAGCCAACTCAGTATCGGGGTCAAATAGGTGAATTTTGTCATGGGCGATCGCGAGCCAAAGCTCCTCGCCCACACGGATCGATCGCTCAGGAGGAACACGCACTTGCAACCGCACGGCTGGTGCATCCGTTAGACTGACCTGCAAATAGGTTTCGTGTCCCAAAGCTTCGACAACATCCACTTGAACCGAAAGATTTTTCGTAGCAGGGGGGTGAATGGTCAGGTGTTCTGGTCGGATGCCCAAAATCAGCGATTTACCGTCATATTTCCGTAAACTTTTTGCCCAAATATCTGGTAAAGTGAAACGGAACTGCGGGTGAGAAATCAACAGTGGAGCCGTAAACTGCACAGGCAAAAAATTCATCGGCGGAGAACCGATAAACTCAGCCACAAACAAGTTAGCCGGCTTGTTGTAAAGTTCTAGAGGTTGAGCTACTTGCTGAACTTGACCAGCATTCATAATCGCAATGCGATCGCCCATAGTCATCGCCTCAGTTTGGTCGTGAGTCACATAAATAGTTGTAGTTCCCAACTGTCGCTGTAACTGCACAATTTGCGATCGAGTTTCCCCCCTCAATTTAGCATCCAGATTAGACAACGGCTCGTCCATCAAAAAAACTTCAGGATTTCGAGCCATCGCCCTACCCAAAGCTACCCGCTGTTTTTGTCCTCCCGAAAGTTGTTTCGGCAAACGATGTAACAGAGATTCTATTTGCAGCAATTGAGCAACTTTCATCACTCGTCCTCCAACTGCTTTTTCCCGTTCCGATAAATAGCGCAAACCCTTCGGCAAATTGCGAGTTATTCCTACTAATAAATCCTCAAGCCGACGCTGAACTTGATACTTTTCTAAATTATTAACAACCCAATTATTGCTTTGGTTAAGAATCTCTTCTTTCTTCCCTCCAAGGGAGGGGTGAGGGTGGGGTCGCCTTTTTCCTAATGACTGTTGACTAATGACTAATGACTTCTTCTCCCTTTCCGATCGCCGCAATCCAAAAGCCAGATTATCGTAAACTGTTAGATGAGGATAGAGAGCATAATTTTGAAAGACCATCGCAATATCTCGGTCTTTAGGAGGCAAATCATTCACGAGCCGATCGCCTACCCAGATATTACCAGCAGTCAGCGCTTCCAAACCAGCGATCGATCGCAGCAAAGTGCTTTTTCCGCAACCAGAAGGCCCCACCAACACCATGAATTCCCCATCTTCGACAGTCAGGTTAATCCGCCGCAAAACCGTGTTAGACGTGGAGTGAGAGCTATCTGGTGAAGCATTTTCTGTGGTATTAGCATCTTTTTCCGGTTCTCCTTGGCGGAGTGGAAAACTTTTGTAGATATTTTCTAGTACAACTTTAGCCATCAGACAATTTTAAAATGGGGCATTGGGCATTGGGCATTGGGCATTGGACACTGAGCCCTTCGGCTACGCTCAGGATAAACTCCGTCGAAGTGTTGAAGAACCTTCTTCCTTCTTCCTGACATCCGTTAAATCCGTTACAGAATCCGTTGCCGAACTTCCTGACATCCGTTAAATCCGTTACAGAATCCGTTGCCGAACTTCCTGACATCC
>REAP01000259.1 GCA_004294385.1 Oscillatoriales cyanobacterium
GAGATACCTCCTTGACGGGAGAGCTTGCTGCTTTCACGCGTCTTGCCATACACGGCTAATTCTGGCTTAGTCCTGGATTTGCCGGGTTAAATGTATCTGTTGACAAGTAAGAACTAAATAGTGACAAATCACACACATGAATATTGCAGTCATAGGTCTTAGCCACAAAACAGCGCCGGTTGAAGTTCGCGAAAAACTGAGCATTCCAGAGCAGAAGATTGAAGCGGCGATCGCACAATTGCGTAGTTACCCCCATATTCAAGAGGTTGCTATTCTCAGCACTTGCAACCGCTTAGAAATTTATATTGTTACCAGCGAGTCAGAACCTGGTGTCCGGGAAGTTACTCAATTCCTTTCGGAATGCAGTAAAGTTCCTTTGCAGTCTTTGCGCCCTCACCTGTTCATTTTGCTGCACGAAGATGCGGTGATGCACTTGATGCGAGTTGCTTCTGGCCTTGACAGTTTGGTACTCGGAGAAGGCCAAATTTTGGCTCAGGTGAAACAAACTCATAAACTTGCTCAACAGTATAAAGGTGTGGGCAGAATTTTGGAGCGTTTGCTGAAGCAAGCTCTGACAGCAGGGAAACGAGTTCGCACCGAAACTAGCATCGGTACGGGTGCGGTTTCGATCAGTTCGGCGGCGGCGGAATTGGCTCAACTCAAGGGTCAGCATTTGGCAAGCAGCCGGATTGCGATTATCGGTGCTGGCAAAATGTCGCGGCTTTTGGTACAGCATTTGCTCTCAAAGGGAGCTAGCAATATTGCGATCGTCAATCGATCGCTCCGTGGTGCCGAGGAGTTGGCAAGTTTGTTTAAAGACGCTCAATTGCGCCTGCACTTGCTCTCGGAAATGATGGAAGTAATTGCTAGTTCTGATTTGGTGTTTACCAGTACGGCTGCTACTGATCCGCTATTAAATAAAGCTAAATTAGCAACGGTTTTAGCACCTGAGCATCCTTTGATGTTGGTGGACATTTCTGTGCCACGTAACGTTGATTCTGATGTGAAAGAGCTGGCTAATGTGCGATCGTTTAATGTGGACGACTTGAAAGCTGTGGTAGCTCAAAATCACGAAACTCGCCGCAAAATGGCAATGGAAGCTGAAGGCTTGCTGGAACAGGAAGTAGAGACTTTTGATGTCTGGTTGCGTGGTTTGGAAACTGTTCCTACTATTAGCTGTTTGCGGGATAAGATAGAATTGATTCGGGAACAAGAATTAGAAAAAGCTTTATCACGTCTGGGTTCTGAATTTTCGGAGAAACATCAAGATGTGATTGAATCTTTAACAAGAGGAATTGTGAATAAAATTTTGCACGATCCGATGGTACAGTTGCGTGCTCAACAAGATATTGAAGCACGGCGACAAGCAATGCAGACTTTGCAATTGCTATTTAATTTAGATGTGGATGTCAATCAGCAGTACAGCTAGTTTAGGTCGGGGGATTTTGAGAAAACTCTTGTCCTCCTTCCTTTCTTCTGCTATAATTTTCAATCTTATTTAGGCAATTAACGAATGACTCTCAGTGAAGCCGAAGTCCGCAGTCAAAAAGTAGACGAACTGCGATCGCAAGGCATAGAACCCTATCCTAGCCAATCTTACAAGCGATCGCACACAGCCAAGCAAGTTCGTGAAATATTTAGTCAGCCGGGAAAAGAACTCCAAAACGGAGAAAGTGACCCCGAAGAAATTTCCCTGCGATTAGGCGGGCGTATCACTTCTAAACGCGGCATGGGTAACATTAGCTTCATCGATTTAAAAGACGCCACAGACAAAATTCAGCTCAAAATAGAGAAAAAAGTAGTCATCGGCGAAATCGGTTTAAGCTTCAAGCAAATTCAAAAATTGCTCGATGTCGGCGATTTTGTCGGAGTCGAAGGCATCGGCTGTCGCACTCAGAATGGAGAACTTTCGATTTCAGTGCGGGAATTAACGCTGTTATCAAAAGCTACTATTCAGTTTCCTGACTCTTATTACGGAGTTAATGACCCCGAAGTTTGTCGCCGTCACCGCGAAATGGATTTGGCGAGCAATCAAGACGCTTTTAATCGTTTTATGCTCCGCAGTCGGATTGTCCAAAATATTCGTTCCTATCTGTGGAAAGCTGATTTTCATGAAATAGAAACGCCGACACTGCAAGCTATTTATGGTGGTGCTGCTGCTAAGCCGTTCGTCACTCACCACAATGCTTTGGATGTGGATTTGTATTTGCGAGTTGCTCCAGAATTGTTCTTAAAAAGGGCAATTTGTGGCGGTTTCGAGCGCGTATTTGAACTCGGAAAAGCTTTTAGGAATGAGGGGATTGATAGCACCCATAATCCTGAGTTTACTTCCATAGAAGTGTACCAAGCTTATGCTGATTACTTTGACATTTTAGGGGTTGTGGAAGATGTGATGTGTTGTGCAGCTCAGGCTGTACTTGGGGATGTCAAGGAAGTTGATAATCAGGGACAAATGATTAGTTTGGAACGCAAGTTCGACTATAGCGAAAAGTATCCCACTTTTACAGGTCAACACTGGGCTGTGAAAACGATGGTGGAAGCTGTCAGAGATGAGTTTGGAGTGGATTTTGATAGTTTGGATCTGGAAAGTGCGATCGCGTCTGCAACTAAACTAGAACTGCACCTTTCTAAACTCGAAAAACAGAGTTTAGGTTATGTGTTGTATGCTGTCTTTGACAAGTTAGTTGTCCCCAAACTAATTCAGCCAACTTTCATCATTGACTTTCCTATTGAAGTCAGTCCCCTCGCCAAAGGACACCGCAGCAAACCTGGATTTGTCGAGCGTTTTGAGTTATTTATCAATGGCATGGAATACTCGAATGGTTTCTCGGAATTGAACGATCCGAAGGAGCAAAGAAAGCGGTTTGAGGAACAATTAGCACAGAAAGATGCAGGGGATGATGAAGCACATCCAATGGATGAAGACTTTATTCAAGCCTTATCTTTGGGAATGCCTAATTGTGCGGGTATGGGAATTGGTATCGATAGATTGGTGATGCTTTTGACTAATACTCAAAGTATTCGTGATGCGGTGATGTTCCCGACGATGCGGCCTGTGATCTGATTTTTGGTAACAGAGCGAAGTCGAAGTGGTCACTTTTTTGGTCACTGAGCGTAGTCGAAGTGTAATGACAAATTAGGCATTTCGACTACTGGTGACTGAGCGTAGTCGAAGTGTAATGACAAATTAGGCATTTCGACTACTGGTGACTGAGCGTAGTCGAAGTGTAATAATTAAATAGACATTTCGACTACTGGTGACTGAGCGTAGTCGAAGTGTAATAATTAAAT
>REAP01000260.1 GCA_004294385.1 Oscillatoriales cyanobacterium
TTATAGCGAAAGTCCTCTCAAAGAGGACTGAAGAGTTAGTTGATGTATATTGGTTTGGGGCAAATCGACCGTCGGTTTCAACCGACTGTCTTCTATTAGCCAGGGGTTTTAACCCCGGTTGGACTTGTGCGATGACTAACGGACACGGGGCGGGCTTTCAGGCTTAAGTTGACACTCCTTGGGCTCTTGGAGTGTCCCTACCTGATGATTTGGGGTAGGGAAACGGCAATGCCCATTGGTGTCAACTTAAGGTACAACTCATAGTCCGGCAAGGGTTGAAACCCCTGCCTCAAAGCGAAAGTCCTCTCTCTCTTGACTGAAGAGAAGAATTTTCAACTCATTAGTCCTCTTGAGAGGACTTTAGCTATTAGACAGGGAATTCATTCCCTGGCGGACTGGCGGGCCCATAGGCGGACTTGGCCGGCTTTCAGGCTTAAGTTGACACCTATAGGCTCTTGGAGTCTCCTCTCTTGCTGACTAAACCACCCGATAGACAAAACTCAGAGTTGCCCAAACACTCACATCCAAAGCCAAATCATCCGTCGATATCCCCACTTTTTTCACCCCAGTCATGCTAGCGGCGTTCAAGTCTTCCAGCACAGCCCGTGCCACATTTAAAGGATTTAACAACACTCGAATTGGCAAAGCATCCCTGACTTGCTGCATTCCTCCTTGCAACGCGGTCAAGGTTCGATCGAACGGACTCTCACTAAATATAATCAAAGTTTCCCCAAGCCCGATCGCCAAGGCCGATGGTACACTCAAATTTGCACCGGGCGCGATCGGCCCCGTCGGTCTGGGAACACTCGTTTCCCCATCAGAATTCAGTACCAGCAGCCGTCCAGAACTATCCGAACCAAATACCATAAAGTAAACCGGGCGATCGCCATCGTTATACAATCGATACTGAATCAAGCTCCCAGCATTCACACTTAATATACCCAAACTCCCAGACTTCTCACTTTCCCCCCTCAGCGATGATAGTCCATCACCAATACCTCGTACAGGCGATCGTTGGGCCACAGTCCCGGCTTGAGGCGCGAGAGTAGCTAACATCGCCCGCACCTTCAGACGCGAAGACCCCTCATTGGCAGTCAGTCGCAACAACTTCATCGCCAGCAGCGTTTGCAACTGCGGAGTCAAGCGCTGTACCGCCATCTTCACCGCTTCTCCCCCATCGCCCTCAGTATGCGGAATCAGGGTTTCACCCAAAGAAAACAAACCATAACGACCTCGATATAAACCAGCCTCATAGCCCGCAGCAGCTTGAGAAGAAGTCGTTTCTGGCACTCTGCCAAACCGATAGTCCGCCCGTTGGTCTCCCCCTACCGCCGAGACTTGAGCTAGAATCGCAAAGGCGCTGGTAGCGTCCACTCGCTCGATGCGTTCCAAGTCAGAGTTCAAAGCTACAGTCAAACCAATATTTCGTGGCAAAACCCGAATTTCTTCTCTCACCAAATCCCCCGCAGCCAGTTGTCCTGGAATTTTTCCATCTAAAACTTGGGCTTGAGCAGCAAGACCGGTGCGTCGCAGCAGCAACAGCTTTCCACCCTCCGAGGAAACTGAGCTGAACACAGAACCGCCACAGCACTCCAAAACCTCTGGTGGCAAACCAGCCAGCCACAACTGCACAGTTTTGCCCCCATCTTCCACTACAGACACGGCACCGTCAGCAGATAAATTTAGCATCGAAGTGCTAAACATCCCCGATGGCGCTTTTAAATCCTCATTGAGAATTTGCGGTTGCTGGGCCCGGCCGGTTATTTGCTCGACTTGACTGGCGCCGCGACTAAAACTGACTTGTAAACTGCTAGGGGAAGTTGTCCACCACAAAGTTTGAGTCAGGGCGTAGGTAAATAAACCTGCGGTAAATCCATTCCACTGAATTTCGGTTGCGAATTGAGTTGGGGAGGCCGCTGTTAGTACAGTAGTTGGGGTATAAATTTGATTAGTGGGAAGTTTTAGGCGATCGCGCAAGTCTAATTCGCCGATGCTTGGACTCGCAACTATGGGGCGAGGGCGGGTGCGAATCTGAAAATTGCCTGCTGGATTTATGCCGGGATAATGATAGCCGGTGTCGAGAATTGCGATCGCACTTTCCGTTTTGAGCGATCGCATCAACAGCAGCAACGTTTCCTCTAAAATATCGTTGACCACCCGGTTGTCCAAAGTAGGAACAACATCATCCATCGGTACCAAACTGTTTTGGATCACCGTGGGAGACTCACTCAAACTCAATCGGCTACCGCAGCCACTGAAGTGAAAAACCACCACATCTCCGGGCTTAGCCTGTTGAGTCAAATGAGTCACAAAAGCCGTCTCGATATTTTCCCTGGTAGCTTGAGAGTCAGTCAAAGTCAGAATATCTGACGGCCCAAATCCAAACCGATACATCAGGAGTTGCCGCTGCAATTCCACATCCGTGACACAGCCGTGAAGCCCTGATCCCGGATATTTATCAACGCCCACCAATAGTGCCAATTTGCGGGATGTCGGCTGGGCTAGGGCCCGGTAATAGCGATCGCCCAACCGTTCCCATCCAGCCTCGCTGATACCGATGGCCGCCAACACCCAGCCCGCTTGCTGCAAAAAATTCCGCCGCTTGAGTCCCATTGATGATTCCCGATCGTCCTGCTCTTACTCAATCTTCTCACTTCTCTGCCAAAGATTAAGTGTCGTCAACAACAAGGTTTAAGATTTAAATCTCTTGACACTCCCCGACTTAAAAGCGACGCACTGAGCGTAGTCGAAGTGTACAAGGATTCTTGGTTCGTAGACATACCTTAAAACTACCTATCCTTTCGGCAATATTTAAACCAAATACCCGTTCGATAGAACCAAGCATCAAGTCTAACTTAAATAGCCCCAGAGGGCCCATCTCCCCAAGCTTTCGGAGATTTCTCTCCTTGTTGACCTGTGCCCCACGGTACGTTTGGTATTTAAGATTTTAGTTTTCTGGTCTGGGTTACGTTAGTTACCCTAGCTATGTTTATTCGTGGTTTTCGCCACCCACTAACTATTATTATTTTCCGACCAGTCGTTTGAGCTTGGTGTCTCATATGTATCGGCGGTTATGCTACCTGTTAGAGTCGATAGGGGCATTTCTACCCCTACCTCTCATTCAGAACGGAACGTGAAACTTTCGCTTCATTCCGCTCCTTGGTATCTCCATCCTTTGTTAAGGGTTCAACTCAAAACGGGTGTTATACTGGTTCTTGTTAGGGAGCCGTCATTTTCCGTTTTTATGTCGTGACAGTGTTTATGCAGAAGTTGGAGGTTTTTGTACTCAT
>REAP01000036.1 GCA_004294385.1 Oscillatoriales cyanobacterium
TTCTACGATACTAAATAAAATACGATATTTCTTCTCATATAAAAGTTGACGTATTTCCAGATCCAAATACTCACTTTCTAATGCTAAGGGACAACGACTAGGAAAGCTTTCCAGTTTGAGTATTATTTCATAACAGCCCCTAACCCAACGATAGGATTTTTCAGGAGCATTGAGCTTGAGCCACAAAAATATATTTTCTATGTCATTAATAGCAGTAGGAGATATCTCAACTCGGTAGGTCATATTTTTTTTGAAGCTCTTCAAAAGCTTGATGAATAGAAACCCCTTCGCCTCGATCGAATTCCCCTAAGCTTTGACGAATACCTGCAATAGTTTCAAGAAATTCTAACCGATTAAGTAGTTTTTCATAACTTTCCGCATCCTGAAGCACAGCAACCGCTTTACCATTAATGGTAATTACGATTGGTGTTTTATCTGTTTCAAACTGATGAAGCAACTCAGGAGCTTCCTGTTGAAATTGATTCAGGGGACGGCTATGGGAGAGGTTAAGCATGGTGTTCACTTTTTTTGAGTGTTGTTAACAATTTAGCAAAAGATTATTTTTTATTGCCTAAGTTATAAAGGCACCTCAATCCCCAACTCCTCACAAAACCCACTAATCAGGCGATCGCTACCACCAGCCGCCACTTTATAATCGCGAACATCCCGCAAACCGCCAAAGTTTTACTCTTCCACTCGATAGCCCAATTCTGCCAAACGAGTCCGAGACTGCCGCCATTTCGGCTGCACCTTGACAAAGAGCTCCAAATATACTTTACCCTCAATCAACTTTTGAATCTGTTCGCGGGCCGCACTGCCGATCGCCTTCAGCATAGCGCCACTCTTACCGATTAAAATACCTTTTTGGGAATCCCGTTCAACGTTAATTGAAGCCAGAATGCGAGTAATTTTCGGTTCTTCTTCCACAACTTCGATCGCGATTGCTACAGAATGCGGCACTTCCTCCCGCGTCAGCAGCAAAATCTGTTCCCGAATCAACTCACCCATAATAAAGCGTTCCGGCTGGTCAGTCACCAAATCTGGCGGATAGTAATAAGGCCCAACCTCCAAATGTTCGACTAACAACTTTTGCAGCGACTCCACACCCTCGCCAGTTAGAGCCGAAAACTTGACCACAGGCCACTGAGGATTGACAATTTGCTCATAAGTGCGATCGATCAACACACAATCAGGCGGCTGTTCGTCCAACTTATTCAGCCCCAAAATCACTGGAACCTCCGTATTGCTGAGGATTTCGACAATATATCGATCGCCCCCACCAGACTCCACCGAGCCATCTACCACAAATAATACCAAATCGACCGATCGAATCGCCGTTCGAGCATTCTGCACCAAAACCTTACCCAATTGGTGGTGAGGCTTATGAATTCCCGGAGTATCCACAAAAATTATCTGCGCCTCATCCGTCGTCAGGATACCGCGCAGTCGATTCCGAGTCGTCTGAGAAACCGGCGAAGTAATCGCAATTTTCTGCCCCACCAACAGATTCATCAGCGTTGACTTGCCGACATTCGGGCGTCCGACAATCGCCACAAAGCCCGATTTGTAACCCGCAGGAGCCGCGGGAACACTCATAATTTCTGATAAGTCTATAATCTTGCTATCTTCCACTAAAATCACCTATATTCAAGCCGCTTCTAAAAACCTACAGAAATCTGAAAGTCAAACTTAGCGGTTTATGTTTAGCCTAGATCAAGTGCTATCAGCTTCCTGATTGCTCAGGTTGGCCAGATCTTCCCAGTTAGAGACTGCTAAAATTAACAGAGGACTTGAAATATTTGATTTTTTGATTTTTTAGTTCGTGTCAAGTGTTTCTATGGTTTTCACGCCAAGTAAGCTTTAACAACCCGCACTAATCAAGCGTTTTCCCAGTTTATCACGATCGTTGGTCTCTGCCTTAAAGTCTGAAAAAATCTCGATAATTCTCGAAATTTAGGCTAATGTTTTCAACCAATCTCCCAATCTCCCCATCTCCCCATCTCCCCATCTCCCCATCTCCCCACCCTCCCTTGCCACTCACGAAGGTATAGCAGGTAACACTCAAGCCTCTAGCCATCCATCAACCAGCGTTAAAAATCAATATCTGCTCCACAAAGCTTGATATCTGAGACAAAATTTGATAAAGTGCCCAAAGGCATCCATCAAAAATCAATAATTCTGGTAAAACCCAGTTCCGAAAGCTGTAACAACTTCAGATGTGTAAATATCTAACTCAACTGAAACCATTTTACAGTTGTTCAGGAAAACCAGTTTAAAACTTTTTGAGGATGTATAGTAATAAATTAGGTGGGTTAAACTCAAAATCCAAAGCTCACTATCAACAATTCGTTGATAATTAGAAGCTCAGGTTTGTGGATTCTACCTAAGTAGTGCTAGTCGTATAATGTTGAGGAGCTGAATCTAATGAAATCGAAATTATTTTGGAGTATCTGCACCGTTGTGGTAGCCAGCTTGCCGATGCCAAGCTTTGCTCAAACCAAACCTGTAGAAGTACGTTTTGACTATAAAGGCAGCTCGATGAAGTATCAAGTCCTACCGGGCGCAATACCTGACAGAACCTTGCCCAAAGCCTTTGATTTTCCAATTATTACCAATGTTGCTACTGACACTAGCGTCACCAGCGATTACTTAATTACCGATGAGTTTCGCGCTCCAGCAACCCGCTCAGAATACACTTCGGCTCTCAACACCTGGGCAGCAGCAGTGACAGAATGCATGGTCAAAAAACCGCGCTTGATTCGTGCTAGTACCAAAAATCCAGTTTTGTTTGATGGCAAAGCAGGCACGATTGTGAGAAATGCCAATAACCGTGCTGTTTGCAAATAAGCGAGTAGATTCTGCTCTCTGAAAACCAAAAATCAAGGGCATTTTTGAACAAAAAGAGCAATGGAAAAGCTATTGCTCTTTTTGTTTGCTAAATTTCAATGAATATCAATAGCATCGGAATTAATATTACCCGAAATTAGGAGACGGCACTGCCGTTTCCCTACCTGATTATTTTGGGGTAGGGACACTCCAAAAGCCGTCTCCGAACTATCATCTCGCTCGTGGAACCTGAATTGATATCAAGGAGGCAAAAACCCGGTTTCTTAAGGTAGTTGTGTCATTTTACGTTGATGCGCGAGAAACCGGGTTTTTAGGTTGGTAGTCCGATCAAGTGGCGCAAAATTCATTTGTATTGAGCAAAATTTCGCCATAGTCAGGAATCCAAGCAAGCCATTTTTCCTCGGAACACTCACACAAAAGCCACGCTTCGTCAAAGCTGAATGCTGTTGGCGGATTGAATAATTTAACCCAGGTAGAAGCGGAAAATTTGGGTGTTGGTGCTGCGGGATTCGATGCCAATTTTTCCCACCAGCTTCCACTTGCGACGCTTCCTTGACGAAATTTAGGCAACCAAGTACGAATATCTGTTTCTAGTTTCATCTTCAAACCTCCTATCGAGGGATGAGTCTGCACCAGGGCTTGCAACAACGCAGGGCGAAGGCGCAGAAAATCGCTTTATGTAGTCCATGTTACAGATTTAATATTAAAAATGTGCAGTATTGTAGTAAAACTTTACAGGTCAGAGCCAAAAACTAAAGCAAAGCTGAAAAAAAATTAAGTGGCTCTTGTGCGATCGGCAATAATCAATTACCATCACAAAAATATCGGAGTTTTTTGAGCAAAAGTACGAATGAACACAGTTGTAAAACCCCACTGGAAAACCCTAGACCGCTTTGTAGAAATCAACTCTGACTGGGTAAAACTCATAGGTGAACATCTCGAAACCTCCGAAGGGAAAACTCTGGAATATTGGCGGGTAGAAAGGGCAGATTCAGTTGTAATTTTGACAATTCAAGCTGACAAATTCCTGTTTCCCACACCGATGTATCGCCCCGGTGTGGGAGAAGCAACCCTCGATTTTCCCGGCGGTCGCGTACCTCCCGGAGCAACAGCAGCAGCGGCAGTTCCAGCTATAATCAAAAGAGAATTAGGAGTGTCAGAAAGTGCGATCGCGCAGATCCGGCCACTAAACGCGATCGGATGGGCAATTAACAGTTCATTTTCCAATCAAAAACTCTATGGTTTTGTCGCAGAATTGCACTCTGAAATAACAGTAAATCCCGAATTTATCGGTGCTAAATATTCTATCAAACCAGCCGGAGTTAGTGAATTACTAAAAAAATTAACTTGTCTCCAATGTCGAGCATTATTATTAGAATGGCAAAATCAATCAGTCAATTTTGGATTTTAGATTTTAAATTTTAGATTGAAGAAAGCAACCAGACAATCAAATTAACTCTTTGTGGAACAGGCATCCTGCCTGTTCAACATTGGCTTTTTAGGAGAGGTCTAATTAACTCTTTGTGGAACAGGCATCCTGCCTGTTCAAGATTGGCTTTTTAGGAGAGGTCTAATTAACTCTTTGTGGAACAGGCATCTTGCCTGTTCTTAACCAATGATAAAAACAAATATCACTGAAACCACCCATGCCTTCCAACAATGAAACTGCTGTCCAATGCTTCGACGTCACATATCGCCTCAACCGCCGAAACTTAGTAGAAAACCTCAATTTCAAAGTCCTGCAAGGAGAAGTTTTGGTCTTGCTAGGACGCAGCGGTAGCGGCAAAACTACTACCATGAAATTGATTAACAATCTGCTGACACCAAGCAGCGGCGAAATTACTGTCATGGGAAAACCGACAACTCAATGGAACTCCATTCAACTGCGGCGAAAAATTGGCTACGTCATTCAAGAAATCGGTTTGTTTCCCCATTTTACAGTTGAGCAAAATATCGGTTTAGTCCCAAAGTTGGAAGGCTGGGAGAGCGATCGCATTCAATCTCGCGTCCACCAACTGCTAGAATTAGTCAACCTGGACCCCCAGCACTTCGCCAAACGCTATCCCAGCCAATTATCCGGCGGACAGCGACAGCGAGTGGGGGTTGCTAGGGCGCTAGCGGCGGACCCTCCGGTGCTATTAATGGATGAACCCTTTGGTGCTTTAGATCCGATTACTCGCCTGGAATTGCAGCGGGAATTCAATCAATTGCAGCAGCAACTTGGCAAAACTGTGATTTTGGTGACTCACAGTATTCAAGAAGCTTTTTTGTTAGCTTCTAGAATTGGTTTGATGCAAGATGGAAGGTTGGTTGAGTTGGCTTCTCCCGATGATTTTATGAAATCTCAGCAACCAGAGGCGATCGCTTTTTTGGAATGTTTGCAATTACCTGGAACTGGATAATTAATAATAACGGCTGTAGGGACACGGCTGTAGGGACACGGCACTGCCGTGTCCGGCAAAGTGGATTAGGACACTCCAAGAGCCCATTGGTGTCAACTTAATGTTCATTCCACAGTCCGACAGGGGTTAAAACCCCTGTCTCAAAGCTAAAGTCCTCTAAAAGAGGACTGAAGAACTGATTAGTCCTCTTGAGAGGACTTTCGCTATTAGACAGGGGTTTTAACCCCTGGCGGACTTACGGGCCCACAGGCGGACTTGGCGGGCTGACAGCTTAAGTTGACACCTATGGGCATTGCCGTGTCCCTACACAATTCCAATTACCAAATACCAATGATACAATTTATAAATCGTTATGGCTCGGAAATTATTCATCGTGCGATCGAACACTTATATTTAGTCACAATTGCCATTGCGATCGCGATTGCTTTGGGTATTCCCCTCGGAATTTTAATTACTAGAAAACCGCAGTTAAAAAAGACTATTTTGGGTTTTGCCAATATCATGCAAACTATTCCCAGCTTAGCATTATTTGGCTTACTAATTCCAGTACCCATTATAGGCGGAATAGGCGATCGCACAGCCATCATTGCGCTGACTCTGTATTCTTTGCTACCAATTATCCGCAACACTTATACTGGTATTATTGGTGTCGATCCTGCGATTCGCGAAGCCGGAAGAGGCATGGGTATGACGGATTGGCAACTGTTATTTCAAGTGGAAATTCCGTTGTCAATGGGGGTGATTTTAGCTGGGGTGCGAGTTGCTGCGGTAATTGCGATCGGGCTAGCAACGATTGCCGCTGCGATCGGTGCGGGCGGTTTGGGAGTGTTTATTTTTCGGGGTGTTGCGACAGTGAATAATCAGTTACTTTTTGCTGGGGCAATTCCGGCGGCTTTGATGGCGCTAGCTGCTGATTTTGGGTTGGGTTTGATTGAACAACGGCTGTCGAAAAGTGAGGTAAAAACTATCAATTAAGCAAATCAGTCAAGTTAGGTGAGTGGAGATTTTGCACTCCTTAACTATCGACTACTTTGATTTAAGATTGTTTCAATTTGATTTTGTACTTGTTCGAGTTCCCGACGTTTGTCAGCCACCCAAGCTTTTTCGGCTTCGCATTCTGCTCGATCTCGATCGCGCTTTTCCTGCTGTTCTAACAAATTCTCCCACAGCGCGATCGCTTTTGACATCGCATCGCTATTCGCATCAGCGCGATCGTCAAATACTGCAATAATCCTTTCTTGTACCTTCTCAAAAATAGACTCTGCCGATTCGCCAAATTTCTCAAAGCCTAATTCAACGACTTTTTGCTTAATCTGATCTTTAACTGCATCGCCATCTAAAAAACTCAAGCCCAAACCGCCACCAGCACCAGCGGCTAAGCCACCCAAAATAACTCCTATAAAACCAAGTCCTGTAAAAAATAGCAACCCAGCACCTACTAATGCACCTAGACCCAAACCAACGCCTAAGCTTTCATCACTACCGATATTTGGGTTAATTGATGAAGCTATTCCGCTTCCACTGCTGCCAATTCCGCCTAAGCTACCTGCTGTTGCTAAGTTATTGAATTGAGCGACAAGGCTAGTGCTAAGTTGCTGGTCAAACTGTTTAAATTGTTGCCGTATTGCATAAATATCTTCACCGATTTTGCTGTCTAGCACTCCCATATTTTGTTTTAAAATAGACTGTACTTTTTGATTGCCCCAGTCATCAATTTCTTCAGTGATGTCTCGTACAAATTGATCGGCATAATCTTTAGTCAACTTGTCTTGACTCATGATGTGTCCGTGTTCGGAAGTCCAGCGATGACTTTTTGATAGCAAACGTTCTCCCAATTCTTCCACCCATTCATGCCAAGATTCAAGAGCTTCTTCTAAAGACTGATACCTCAATTCATTAGCTAATAATCTAATTTTTACATCGCGGCCGCTTGCTTCCGCCATCAGTTCAAAAATCTTCGCCTTATCTCCAGGAGAAACTGTCAACTTTCCTTCTAACATTTTCCTCTTTTGAGTCAATTCAGCGCAGCCAGTATTAATAATTTGCTTCATTCCGGCGGCTGATTGCTGAAGTGCGATCGCGCCCCGTTCAACTGTCAAAAACTGTTCGAGAGATTTCGTAAAATCCTGAAAAGATTTCACATACTCATTTTCCGTCCCATCCAAAATAGCCTCAAGTGCAGATTGAGCCGAAATCAAATGAATCCGGTTTTCACCAGCAATCAAATTTTGACTCTTAACAATCGTTTCTACCCTTTGTCTTACCTGCTTGCGGCTTTCTTCCCGACGCAGCAAATCAGCAAAATTAACTAACACAAAAATACTCTTCCCAGCTTCGCCATCTTTACCCTGATTCAACTCTTTTTTCAAATACAAAAGCAGTTCCCGTTCTTTTTCTGTCAAAGCATTTTGAGCGTGAGTCAAGAAAATCACCGCATCAGTTGTTTTGAGAACTTGTTGGGTAACTAACGTGCGTTCCGCTTGTTCGTTCAATCCGGGAGAATCAATAATTTCTACACCATTGCGGCACAATTCGAGATTCGGATGCTCGAAAATGATTTCTTTGATTTCTGAATTGACAATTTCATCTCCAAAAGAACCTAAAGCTGCTTCCTCCGAAATTGAAGCTTTCTCTTTATATTGCTGGGGTGAAATCTCCTCCTCGCGTCCATTTTTGTATTTGCAGATAACCCGCTGCTGCGGCCCGTATTTCAAAACTGTCACCGTACCGCTACAGGGAATATCCCGCACCGGTTGAATTTCCTCACCCAGCAAAGCATTGAGTAAAGTAGATTTGCCTTTACTAAACTCGCCGACAACAGCCACGCGAAAACATTGAGATTGCAATCTCTGAGATATTTTTGTTACTTCTTCTGTTAAATTAGGAGATAGCACGTTGCGATCGCTTCCATTTTCCAGAGTTGAAGATAGTGTCTTACAAACAGCGTTCAGTTCTAGACGATACTTTTGAAATTTTTTCAACTCCTGATATGACGAGACTGAATGCTTGCGATTTTTTTGCTGTTTCGGTTTTGCTGGCAAATGTTGGCTAATGTGACTAGCCGCCCGGACAAACATAGAATCGAGAGATTGAAATCGTGCTGGAGCGAGCAACGAGTGAACTTCTGCTAAAGTTGCTGTATCCCTTATTGATTGACTGCTAAAACTCGCTTCCAAAACAGTCAAATATCGTGCATCAACTCCGAGTCGATCGGCAATGAGGGTCAAATACTGTTTTTCGCGATCGTGCATGGTTCCATCTGCGGCCGACATCTGATAGCCAAAACTAATTAGCAGCAGTCTTTCCTCCTCAGAAAAACACGCAGTCAGCGCCAGCAACTCCGGCAATTTCTTGTAAATTTTATGTTCCCGCACGCCCTTAACCATCAGCATCGCCAATTGTCGCAAACTGTTGTTAGCGGGGATAAGTTCCGTCAAAGTTGTCCGCAAGTGCTGGATTTCCTCAGCGTCAACCGTACCGTCGGCATGGATGACTCCCAACAACACCGTCACCAGCCCCGCCAGAAAAAGCACAGGCGGAGTAATATCCTCTTTTCGGAGTCTTTGCCCGGTCAGCAGCGAAACAAGCTCAACCGTTTGCAAACTAATTAGCGAAGTGTCCATTTGCAGGGCCTACTGATAATTTTTTTTTATTTAAAGTATCATAATATATTAGTTATTCTGTGGTTAGCTACCAGGGTAAAAATTGATGATGAACTTTGTATTTCCCCCGGCGGTACAGGCTGCGATCGAGGCTGGTAAGTACGCACAAGTGTTTACATCGGCTGGAGTGCCGATCGGCATAGCGAGAGATGCAGCGACGGGACAGTTTGCGGCCCATGCCGTTGGCGCGGCCCTCAACAATAGCCCTCTCTCCCCCTTAGTGTCTCCCGTGCAGCTTGCAATGGGTGGCTTGCAGATGTACCAAAATCACATGGGCTTTCAAGCCGTCCAAAACAGTTTGGGCGTGCTGCAAGCGACAACAGCCGTCATTGGTGTGGGAGTTGCGGCTGGGGTAGCTTTGTCTGCGGTGAATTTGCACCAGACTTTGAAACTAAAAAAAGCGGTAGAGAGGCTGGAAGTTAAAGTAGAAAATGGTTTCATCAATTTAGAACAACTTGTGAAAGGCCAAGGCGCCCAAATTAAGCAATTAATTGCCGAAGTGGTTGCCGATCTAAAATTTGAGAACCATCGTTTAGTGTTAGTGCGGGCTTACGGGTTATTTAATCAAGCAATTCAACGAATGCGATCGGCTTTGCAACTGAAAGATATCAACCGCCGCAACGCTGAAATTGATGCGGCGCGGGGGATGCTGTTTGAAGCTTTAGCCGATTACAGAAACCCGCAGTTGTTGTCAGAAACTTGTGCGGCGGGACAGTTGCGCCGGTTAGAGTGCAGTTGGACGATCGAACAAAGTATTATCGCGACTTATCAGGTGCAGAATGAATTTGGTGCTGCGGGCGATCGCATCTCTCAGCTTCAACAACAAATCCGTCAAGACGGCCTCGGTATTATACAATGCTGCGACTCTGACGACGAGCTAGATTTTCTGTTTCCTGAAATCACGCGCATTCACAATCACGATTTAGTTGTATTAGAGACTTGGCAAAATCAGATTGACTGGATGAAAGCTTTGCCGCCAAGTGAATTAAAACAGTTACAAAGTGCTGATTTAAGTAAATCTGACTCGACTGTTAAGGTGGATAAAAACTCAGCCGCAACAGCTTTAGCGATACCCGATGAACAGTTATTTTATGAAAATTTGCGGCCCAAGTCTCATTTTTATGCGCTTCGCACTCAACTGGAACTGATGCTCGATCGGCAGCAGCGTCCAGAGTATGAAGATTATATCATTGAGCAAGGGGAAATAGCAGGTCATAAAAGTTTAGTATCGTCGAACTTGGAAAAAGCCTCTGATTTGGCTGTTGCTAATCTTTTTTGGTACTTCAGAGTCCGGGATGAATCGGAAGAGGAATTAGAATCTAATTCTGATTAAAAATATCGCTTTTACCCTAGTCTCGATCCCCCTAAATCCCCCTTAAGAAGGGGGACTTTGACCAGCATCTTGTTCCCCCCTTATTAAGGGGGGCTAGGGGGGATCGATGCTTAATCGTCCGACAGCAGACTGATACTACGTTTGACGCTAAGTTGACACCAATAGGCACGGTGGAGTGTCCCTACCAATTAACAAAAACCTGAAAACTGTGGCTCGATATACTTGGTAAAAATAGAAATTATTATGCAAAAATATAATTTATCTGTTTTTAGTTTCCGTCTTTATGGATGAACAACTGTACCGACTGATTGCAGAGGTGTGCCAGCACCCCTTGAAAAGTCCGAAAAGGCGAAAGGCGATGAATCTGCTGCTAGTTGAAATTCAACAACTACCGGGATTAGGTAAATCCTCTCACCCAGACTACTTAGACGCTTTGAATCGTACCTTTGAATGGATAAACCGACAACTATGTCAAGGCTTCGATCGCGATCGACCTTTGATTCAAAAGCGCTTGCTGCAATGGGTCAACAAGTACCTCTCCTGGCGGCTTAAAGATTTATACTCAAAAGCAAAGGGCGATCGCAGTTTAGACGCACCTATTACAGACAGTCAAACCGAAACTTCCCTGCTGGAACTTCTAGCAACAACAAATTTTGAGATTCCCACGCGCAGCGGACTTGACGGTTATATCGAACAAATAGAACTAGAACAACAACAACAGGTTGGTCTAAAATTGGAACAGTACGTGGAGGAAGATATTGATGAAAAACTGCGGAATTGCCATCCTCAAACCTATCCAAATTGTAACTGTCAGTTACTCAGTTCCAGAGTTCTGTTAAAAAACCCGCCAGATAAATTTAGCGCGATCGCCAGAGAACATAATATCAACTATCAAACTCTAAAATCTCATTGGGAAAGGAACTGTCGCCCCTTACTCCAGGCGATCGCTCTAGAGCTAGGATACAAAAGAGAGGTTTGAACAATGAACAGCACAGAAGCCCCCCGATTGACAGTTCCCCTCGGTACCGAAGCTCACCGTCTGGCGAAGCAATTAGCAACAGAAACCCTGTCACTCGCTCCCGCATCAACCAAGCGGGAAGTGGCCAAGCGAGTTTACCTCAATACATTAGCTGTTTATGCCGTTTACAGTTACTTGAAGTGGCAAGCCTACGAGCCCCAGCTAGAGCAAGGGGATAGCTGGCAGCCTATAATTTGTGCTCGATGGGATGTCGCCGATTTGGTACTCCCAGGAATCGGTAAATTGGAGTGCCGTCCTCTGTGGTTGGGGGAAAGTGCGATCGCCCTTCCCCTAGAAGCAACAGAAGAGCGCATTGGCTATGTAGCCGTTCAGTTTGAGGAACAATTAAACTCAGCCAAACTGTTAGGATTTGTACCATCAGTGGAGGCTTTAGAAATACAAATCGCTAATCTTCAAACCCTCGATGATTTCGTAGATTATTTAGAGCGACTGGAGTTGGCTAATAGTTTCTTGCTGAGTGGCGATCCAGTAGCAGTGCAAGTGAGAGATGTACTCAACACTCGATCGATAGCCGAGATTATTGCCCAACTGGAGCAGATTTATTGCAACGAACCGGAAGATGAAAGAGCCTATGCTGTTAAAGATGTTTTTACTGGTGAAGGAATTTATGCAGGGAGCGATCGGGAATTGGGGGAAGATGTTGATGAGGGTGATCGGGAAATCGAGTTATTAGAACTAGCTGAAGAATTGCTAGAGAAATTAAGAGAGATTTGGAGTTAAGATCGTGTCATACCAAATCCGGGTTAAAAACCCCGTTTATTTCTTAGTCCGCGGAGGCGGACTTCGTTTGTATAGAAGCGGTTTCAACCGCCGAATGAAAAAGGGGGTACGATACCCGGATTTGGTATCATGTTAAATAGATATAATTCCTTTAGGGGCGGGCGATGCCCTGAGCGTAGTCGAAGGGTTCGCCAAGGTTTCCAATACAAATAATAAATCTCATAAACCCGCGATCGAGATATTATATCAATTCCGGTTGTATCGGAATGATTTAACCGCGAAGGCGCTCTTGACGCGAAGGAAGAGAAGAGAGAGTTTAATACAGGACGATGAAGGTAGGATTTTATATTACAAGTGGGGGAGGGCGGGTTTATTTAACTTATCTGCAAGCTTTGAGATGGTTGGCGAACCCGCCCCTACAGGTTAATTGAGAGGGTGCATCTCTATTTTGCAAGGGCGAAGCATTTCGGCAGACAATTTATTAGTGAGAACCAGATATTTACTGCCGAAATGCTTCGCCCCTACAAATATATTTGCAAAAATGAGATGCACCCAATTGAGAATACTAGAAAGCAGGCAATTTGGAACAGAGGCGATCGGCGATGAGCGCTAAAAAAATTGATGAACAGCGACAACAAGCTTATTTCGATTTTCTAATGAAGTTGCTGCTGGTAGCGGCAAAAAGTGAAGGAAATGATAAGCTATTTCACCCCTTATTTCTAGAAAATATAGAGCTATTAAATGAAGAATTTGCTCTCTATTTGCGAATTAAAGTCAATCAGTTTTATGAGGAGTATGAATTTCAACAGTCTTTAAGTTTGGCGGCAATTATTACTCTAATATCCGAAGCAATTCAAAAATTCCCTCAAGGCTCCAAGGCGAATAATTTAGAAATTGCGATCGCCGGTTACGAAGCAGCCTTACCAATTTTAAGCCAGCCTGAAAATCAGCTAATGCGGGCGCACCTACAAAATAATCTGGGTCTTGCTTATAAAGAGCGAATTTATGGTAATGTGTCTGACAACATAGAGCAAGCAATTCAATGCGATCGAGCAGCACTGCAAATCTTTACTTACGAGGCATTTCCCGAACAGTGGGCGAAAGCATCTAGCAACTTAGCGATCGCCTATCAAGAGCGAAGCCAGGGAGAATTCGCAGACAATATAGAACGATCGATTACCATTTTACAGGCTACTTTACAAGTAAATACCCGCGAAGCTTTCCCCTATAAATGGGCCAATACTCAACTGAATTTAGGGGCTGCTTACTTTCGGAGAATTCAGGGTAAACAGGCTCACAACATAGAGTTAGCTATTACTTGCTATGAAGCATCTCTACAAGTTCTAACCAAACAGGAATCTCCGCCGCTATGGGCGGGCATTCAAAACAATTTAGGTGTTGCTTACAGTCAACGAATTAAGGGAGAGAAAGCTGATAATTTAGAGCAAGCGATTCACTGCTACAAAGCAGCTTTAGAAATCAGGACTGTTTCAGCATTGCCGATCGACTGGGCCCAAACTCAAGATAATTTAGGTAGTGCTTACCTAAGACGCATTATAGGCGATCGTGCGGACAATTTGGAAAAGGCAATTCAACACTACCAAGCTGTTTTACAAGTTCGGACTCATCAAGCATTGCCTCAACTGTGGGCGCAAACTCAAAATAATCTGGGAAATACTTATCTTGACAGAATTCGGGGCGATCGAGCCGAAAATATCGATCGAGCAATTACTTGCTACCAAGGTGCATTGCAAGTTTATTATCGTGAGGGAACACCTCAGTCTCGGGCAGATACACAAATGAATTTAGGTAATGCTTATTGTAACAGAATTTTGGGCGATACAGCCACCAATATAGAACTGGGAATTCAGTGCTATCAAGCAGCATTATTAGTCTACAGCCGTGAAGCACATCCTTTAAATTGGGCTAAAATCCAACAAAATTTGGGCAATGCTTATCGGCAAATAACTGCGGGCGATCGAGCCGAGAACTTAGAGCAAGCTATTCGCTCTTGTGAAGCAACTTTGCAAGTCTACAGTCAAGAATTAGATCCATATTACTGGGCTAATGCACAAGTAAATTTGGGAAATGCTTATGCACATCGAGTGAAGGGAGTGCGGGAAGAGAACTTGAAAGCAGCCATCGATTGCTATCATCAAGCTTTAGAAGTAAATACTCGCGAAGCCTTACCAGAAGATTGGGCCATGACTGTGGCCAATTTGGGAGCGGCTTATGAAAAGCTAGGAGAAACTGAAAAAGCGATCGCTCATTTTAAATTAGCTTTGGAAATTTACACTCCCGCAGCCTTTCCCCGCGATTGTTTGCGAGTAGGAAGAAGCCTCGGAAATATTGCTTTTACAACTGAAAAGTGGGAGAAAGCTATTGAAGCTTATAGTCAAGCTATTGAAGCGGTAGAAACTAGCCGTTCTTGGACAAGTAGCGAACAGCGACGGCAGGAAATTTTAGAATCGTCTTTTCGGGTATACGCTAACATAATAGAGGCTTGCGTCAACAATAAACAGTTAGATCAAGCCATTGAATATGTAGAGCGATCGCGCTCCCAACGCCTCGTAGATTTAATGGCAAGCCATGACCTTTATCAGGGTGAATCAATTCCTCCCGAAATTCAAACATATTTGCAGCAGTATGACAGTTTGCAACAACAAATAGATTCCTACCGCTCTCCTCAGCTATCTAAGATAGGACTAAGGCCAAAAAAACCCGGTTTCTACGAAAGAGCGTCGATCTATCCGAGAGATATTGACGCAGAAACCGGGTTTTTGGTGCCCGTGCGTAAGTCCTGTAAGATTGACCAAGAATTCAAAAATGTGAAAATTAGCACTCGTTCCCGTGCGGCTCTGGCTGCTACCAACGAATCGATCGCTCAATTAGAAGCTCAGAAACAACAAGTTTGGGAACAACTCAGGCGCTTAGATCCCGTATTGGCCGGAGAAATAAAAGTCGCTGCTCCTAATTTAGCTCATATTCAGCAATCGATCGATTATCAAACAACAGCTATCTTGAGTTTTTACACAACTTACCAAAATACTCACATCTTTGTCATCAAACGCGATCGAATTACTTGTCATACTTGTTTAGAGCAAGACAAAGGGTTGCAAGCCTGGATTTTCGAGCGCTGGTTACTTCCCTACGTGCAGAATAAAGCGGAATGGGAAAACTCTCTGCAATCAACTCTGTCTCAATTAGCACAGTCTCTTGATTTGAAACAATTAATTGAACACCACCTAAGCGGTATTGAAGAACTGATTATCGTACCTCATCTTTACCTACATTCAATTCCATTTAGCGCTTTACCTATTGATAATGACCAATACCTCGGAGATAGATTTCTCCTACGCTATGCTCCCAGTTGCCAAGTTTTAGAATTTTGTCATAAACGCCCTCAAACCAAAGTTCAACTGAGGTACGGAACGGTGGAAGATGCGACAGAAGACCTACCTTGTGTGAGTTTTGAATGTTCTCAACTCGCTCAAATATATAGCATTCCTGAAGAACGACGGCTACGCGGTCGCTCTCAAGCAACTGTTAGTAATTATCGGCGCTTGGTAGAGCAAGTTTCCGGTCTTCATTCTAGTCATCATGCCCAATCTCGCTTTGATAATCCTTTAGAATCAAAGCTATTTTTAGGTGATGGATCGATTACCCTGGGGCAACTCTTAACTCCGGCTTGGAGGTTCCCCAATTTGGAGGATGTTTTCCTTTCTTGTTGTGAAACAAATCTTGGTTTAACTGAAATAACAGATGATGTTCTGACTCTTTCCACTGGTTTCTTATGTGCTGGTGCGAGAAGTGTTATCGCTACCCTTTGGGCTGTTGACGATTTAGCAACCGCACTATTTTCTATTTTTTACCACCAATACCGACAGCAAGGAAAAAGTCGCATTGTCTCTCTGCAACAAGCCCAAGAAAAGTTGCGATCGCTTAGCGGTCAAGCACTCAGTGAATACCAGCAGCAGCTAATACCATTACTTGAGAGTAAATTTAGGGCCGCCGAAAAAGCAAAAAAAGCAGCTAAAGAGTCTCGCGATCGCGAAGTCAAAAACAGTGAAACTTATATCAACTGGTATGACCAATACAAGCAACACACAAAGGTAGCAGAACGTCTTCGGAGCACCAAGAACCAATTCAAAGATGCGATCGAGAAACCTCTTCCCTTCTCTCACCCCTCCTACTGGGCCGCTTTCACCTGTTCCGGCTTGCGCTAACTCAAACAGGACTTAGATCAGGTTTGGGTAATTGCTTATAAATCCTGTACGGGCATAGGGCATAGGGCCTTCATCGTGTCAACTTAAGGTACAACCGATAATCCGGCAGGGGTTGAAACCCCTGCCTCAAAGCTAAAGTCCTCTGAAGAGGACTGAAAAACTCATCAGTCCTCGACCGAGGACTTTAGCTATTAGACAGGGAATTCATTCCCTGGCGGACTACCGGGTAGGCGGGCTGACAGCTTAAGTTGACACGATGAAGGCATAGGGCATAAGGCACGATCGTCCTGTTCGTGAAACACCCGGTTTCTAACCAGCCGTGCGTCTGGGAAGAAACCCGGTTTTCGATCGTTTCGACCGGCTGTAACGCACTATTTTGGTGAGAAACCGGCTTTCTCACCAAAAATTTTTTCATTTCCCCCCAAAAACCTGCATAATTTTTCGACTTGGCCCTGGTTAATAGAAAAGCGCAGTTGGCCAACTCGCTTCTCCCAAAATTTCTGATTCACCTTAACGGAGAAACGAGCAATGACAGCATATTATCAAGTCCTATCCCATCCCCCGCTAGGAGAGATTTTTCAGCCTCAAAGCAAAAAAAGTGGGGATGAAGATGACGATCCCATTGTTCCACCTAACCTTCGCTAGTCATCTCTAAATCTTAGGATTTATATCAAATCCGGGTTAAAAACCCCGTTTATTTCTTAGTCCGCGGAGGCGGACTTCGTTTGTGTAGTAGCGGTTTCAACCGCCGAATCATAGAGGGGGTAACTGCGAATTAGGGGGATAATTCAAGCGCTGACGTGCTGTAATTTTCCAAACATCTAATTCTGGCAGTCTCCAATGCGTTCCTTGAGGTTTGCGATCGCCGCGATCGCACTTCAAAAAACGATCGTAATCAACTAATGCTTCTTGGATCTTGCCTTGAGCATCTTTCACTTGTGCCAAAATATAATAAGTCGGTGGGTGAAGATGATTGAGTTCGATCGATTTTAAAAGCTGTAACTCAGCATCGTTATAGCGATTTTGCAGGAAGTAAGCCCACCCCAGGTTTTTGTGCAAAGCCGCTAGAACCAGATGGTCTTTGACTTTCTCTAAAATCGGCAAGATTGGGTTAATTGCTGCCTCCACATTTCCCGATATAATTTCCAAACGTGCTAAATTACTAATAGCTGCATAAGCCCCTCGGTTGTTAAATCCGGCGGCGATTTGATAGTGAATTCGTGCCGTAGATAAATCTTGCAACTGTTCGTAAGTAGCTCCTAAGTTATAGTGAGATGCGGCTAAGTCAGGATTAAATCTGATGGCTTGGATTAAGTAAGCTTTGGCAGTTTGGAACTCTCCTGACAAATACTTTTTATGACCCAGTTGATTGAGGTATTTGGCAATTAATTGATGAATTATGTGTTTTTTTATTTCTGGATTCAGGGTAAAACTATCTTCTCCTGCTTCAATAATTTTTAGTAAAAATGCTTGTTTGATGAGCGATTCTAAAACTGGTTGCAAGTCAGATATTTCTCCAGCAAAGGCTATATTTGATTTCAAATCATTGGTGCTGAATGGTTTACTTCTCAAGGCTAAGCAACCGATCAGGTAAATTTCTGTATCTGATAAATCAGCGCTAGTTTTTTGCAAAAAATCTCGCAGAATCGGCTGTATAACTAAGGTTGTCTGCTGGATCAATTGGGTGATATTCCCTGAAAATAAGTCAGCAAAGTTAGCGGTGACAATCTTTAAAAGTAAGGGATTGCCACCGTATAATTGGCTCATTTCTGAAAATGACTTGTTTTCGGTACTACTAGAAAACCTTTTGGCTGAATAGAGAATTTTTAGAGCGCTTTGCTCGTCTAAGCCATTTAGTTGTAATAATTTAATATGTGAACTTTGTTCTACGAGCGAATTAAGTTCTAGGGGTTGATGCCAACTGGTGAGTAGCAAACAACTTTGATGGCGTGATGTTACTATTCGCTGGAATAAGTCTGCATAATCTTCGTATCCTTGTTGATAGCGATCGCCCTGAAGGAGGATGCTATCAAGTTCATCGAATACTAACAAACACCGTGAGGAACGTAGGTATTTGAGCAATAAAGAGATTCTCTTTTCCGTATTCTCTGGTAAGTGGGTTTCTGGCTGGGGAGACAAGGATTGAATTAAATCGAATAAGATATTTGACATGGGCGGGCGTTCTTTGAGCGATCGCCAAATGCAATAATCAAACTCACCCTGAATTTGTTGTACTGTGGTGAGGGCCAATGCAGTTTTGCCAATTCCTCCCATTCCCAGTAGTGCAACTAATCGACAACCATCGTTGACTATCCATTGCTTTAAAGTGGCAAGTTCAGCACTGCGATCGTAGAAAATAGGGACATCCGGCGCTTCACCCCAATCGATACGGGGGTGTGTTTTCGCCGCTGTCTGTGAGGGAATAACTTCGCTGATGGGCGGGTTAGTGTCAGCACTGACAGCAGACTTTACCGTGTCATTTTTAACAGAAATCCCATCGCTGGCTGTACCATTACTAAAATTAGCGACTTGCTGTTGATACTGTGAAATGAGGATTTGCTGCAATCTAGCCAGCTTTCCCGGCCCTCGGCCCACAATTTGAAATTTTTTGTAAACCTCTCCCAGTCTTTTCTGAAGCGCTTCTTTGCTGACACCGAGTTCTTGTGCGATCGCATCCATCGGTTCGCCTTGAATCGCCCTGGAGAGTGCCTCAAATTCGTTGTCGGAAATACCTAAATTGGTGGCTAGATTTCTTAAAAAGTTTTGGGGAATCATTGTATTAATCTACTACAAAATGTCATTTTATATAAGATTTTGCTGGTAGAGGAGGGGGTGAGCGATCGCCCTTGGTAGTCAGAAACCGGGTTTTTTTACGCAAATCCTCCGCTCAAAGCCGACAGTTCAAGTAAAAAACCCGGTTATGAAGGTCTGATGCGCCCAGGTGCAATCGCCCTTGGTGTCCACAACCTCTCCGCCTTGCTCTCTCATTGTATCCGCCCTATCTCACTTTACTGAGATAATGACCGGCGATCTATCTTACGACAGGGAGAGCAGAATAGCTAGACTCTCGTCAATGACAAAGCTGCTACCTCACTCCTGGGTTGGCATCAAAGATGGGAGATTTGTGGGACTAAGCCTTGAATTATCAAGCATTTGATGGTGTTAAACTTCGCTGTATCAGAATGCTGAAGTGGCTAAGCGACCCATGCCTCTGGGCGACTTTCTCTTTTTACTGAGATTTACTTGACTCATATACTTGACCGTTGCTGGAAAACCTGCTAGGCTAACCCTCAGTTAAATGAGTTAGCGGTCGATCGGGGCGGTTGAGGGCCAGATACTCTGGCCGATGGCAAACTTTCCCGTGGATGTCTGCATAATTTTTTGACTTTCCCCTGGTTAATCTTTGAACGACTACAAAAAGGAAAAAATCAATGCGTCTTACAAAACTCTTCATCCGGTTCTACAAATCTTTCAATTACGATTACCTCAGAAAGATCCAGCCAAATGCAAAGCCTCAACCTTGGGATTATATGGATGAGAAATTCTACCCTTATGTTCAAATTCGGATCGATCGCGAAATAACGACAATTGTTGGAGCAAATGAGTCTGGCAAGTCACATCTCTTAAAAGCCATCGAAAAAGGAGTTTCTGGTCAAGATATTGAATTTGGAGATTTTTGTCGTTATTCACAATTTCGTTCAGGAAAACAAGGTGAGTTAAAATTTCCCGATTTCGGATACGAATGGTCAGATTTAACACCTGAAGATGAAAAAAATATTCGTTCTGCTGTTCCTAACATCCCTACTACAACTGTCTTCGATCGGATTCTGATGTTTCGCAGAAATAAAGATGATTTAAAGTTATATATACCAGATGGTGAATTTAAATTTACGGATTATCCAGTTAATTCCGATAATTCAGCCAAGTTTCAAGACTATCTACCACACATTTTTAGGATTGATTCAAAAGTCGGACTTCCAGAAACAGTACCCCTACAAAAAATTATTAATTTTGCCAAAAACCTAAAATCCGAGCCTCCAAACGTTTCAACTCTAGAGCGTCCGGAAAGAACAAAACTAGAAAAACTGCTTAATGATTTTGCTGCTAAGCCTCTGTCATCTACACCCCGTCCTCAATTTGACAGATCAGAGGCAGAGGAAGATCCATCCAGAGAAATTCATGATGTAATGACAAAATCTGGAATGAGTGAAGAAGAAGCTGATGAGCGGAAAGGTGAGGTTAAACTAGCTCACGATCTTATTTGTAAAGTAGCCAAGATTGACCCAAAATTTTTGGAAGAATTAGCCAAGTCCTCCAAGCGAGGAGAGGTAGGAAATAATGAGGGTATTATTACAACGATAAATAAAGCCCTAGAAGAAAGCCTTAATTTTCCTAATTGGTGGGTTCAAGACAGTGATTTCAAGTTGGTAGTATCACCCAGCGAATATGATTTAAAATTTGCTATACTCGATAAAACTGGTACAAAGTATTCGTTTCAGGAAAGAAGCGAAGGACTCAAGCATTTTCTAAGCTACTATATCCAGTATCGCGCCTATGAGCCACATGGCAAAAATCCTGAAATTGTTTTAATGGATGAACCAGATGCTTTTTTATCGAGTCAAGCACAACAGGATTTACTGAAAATATTTGAGGCATTTTCAAAAGGTGAAAATGGCCGACCTCCCGTTCAAGTAATTTATGTTACTCACTCTCCTTTTCTCCTCGATAAGAACCACCCAGAACGGATTCGCGTTGTGGACAAAGGTGTAGAGGATGAGGGAACACGGGTCGTTAAAGATGTAGATCAAAATCACTATGAACCACTCAGATCAGCTTTTGGAGCTTTCGTCGGAGAAACGACTTTTATTGGTAACTGTAACTTAATGGTTGAAGGTCTTGCCGAGCAAATACTAATTACAGGAGCAGCAACATACTTGCGGTCTCGCGGTGTGTCAGATGGAGAAACACTTGACCTGAACCATATAACTATTATTCCGACAGAGGGCGCATCTCATATACCTTACCTTGTTTATTTAGCTCGTGGGCAAGGTATTGATCTACCACCAGTAATTTTACTGATGGGCAGCGACCAAGAGGGTAATAAGGCGAAGCAGAGACTAAAAGAAAATGAGTTGTTAAACGAAAAATTTATCCTGCAAATTGGTGACATCCGATCAGGGTTTACTTTCGATGAAAGAATTCAAGTAATTAAGCTTGAAGATATCATCCCATTACCAATTTGTGTCAAGGCTGCTCAAAGATATGCAGAAAAAATATGTTCAGCTAGCAAAGATATTCTTGATTTGATTACAGAGGTTGATATTCAGGCAAAATTGCTGGAATGCAAAACAGTCTTTAAGGCAATAGAGCAACTTTTCAATGATCTATCCGAACCAGGTTTATATATTGAGGAAGTTGGATTTACCAGGAATGTAATTGATACAATCTATGAGCTAGAGAAGCAGAAAAAATCTACCAAGGAAATCAAAGACTTTGAACAAAATTTCAAACATTTATTCGAGCGGATCAACCGTTACCAGAGCCGAGCAAAGAAAGAGTTAAAGGAACAAAAAATATCCCAGAAAATTGAGGCTCGTAAGAAAGCATTTATTATGGACAAACCTAGCTCTGCTAAACGTGGAGAAGCCAAAAATCTTCTTTACGATATGCAAGATATTTTGGAGGAGGCTAAAGACAGTAAAGAAAGCAATGCTGCTAAAGAAGCCATTCAGAAGCTTTTCGAGGGTTATAAACTTGAGTCTGATCCAAGCAAGCCTATAGATGACTATGAGCAATTTAAAGAAAGTCTAGAGCAAATTAAATATGCAGGACGGCTCGCGAGTCAAAAAGAGGATGAGGATTTTACCTCTACACAATCTTCAGAGCCGGATAATCAGCCACCAAGCAAATCTAAAAAGGGTTTCAGTAAATAAACTTTATCAGGAATTGTCTAATATGCAGAGTTACGGTTGGATTGACAGTCGAGGTCGTAGTCATGGAGATTGGTGTCGTCAAGTATTTTGTCCAGTTACTTGCAAATGGTGTGGTCAGATAGCCTGGTATTTTGAGTGTTCACATGGCTCGAAAGTTTACTTTCATGATGTACCTTGGAAAGGCGGCGAATGGAATTCTAAGTGTCCCAATAGTATGTCGAAACCTCAAAATTAAGTCAAGAAGGACGAGCCTACTTCTATACCCTTTGTTATGCCTAAATGAAGGCAATGCTACTCAATTTAATCAACGGTTATTTTGAACAACATGAAATCTAGTTCAATCACGCAAATCAGTGGTACTTCTGGTCAATTCATCGGCGTGATTGCTGTCCAAACCAGTGGCAACCTGACTATTAAAATTGTCGGCGATACCTTACAAACTAAATCTGAAGAATTTTTTGGATTAGAAACTAAAGAAATTGTCGTTCCGATTCAAGATGTCAAAGCAGTTGAAATTGGAGAAGGCTGCACTTGGTGGCTGTTTTGGCTAGGAATTTGTACCCTCTGGTTCTTCATTGGCATTATTTTCATTGTTTTAGCCTTTGTTGTCAAACAGCGCTATATTGCCATTTACACCACAAGAACCAATGTAATTCTGTTTTATAGAAAAACTGAACGGGTAGAACAGTTTAGAAATGCGGTTATAGAAGCTTGTCGTCCTAAACCAAGCTATATTTCCCGACCTTCTCAGTCTCCCCCACCACCGCCTTCTTTGCCAAATTGATTGACACTTAGCTAAATTTACCAGGTCGATCGCTATTTCTACGAAAGTGCGATCGCTCTGATTTTATTTAGATACCAAAGTGCGATCGGCTCTTCTCTTAAGGAAAGCACAAAGCACGGTTGGAACAAAAAAGTTAGGCACATACAGTTTAAGGAGTTAAAATCTAATGCAACTAATTTTGGCAGAATTTTGTGGACGCTGGGGCTGTTCTTGGTGGGAGAACATTATCACCATCATCTTGGTTAGTCTGAAGGGTAAGGGTGCTGTACTATTGCTGGGATTATTGCTGATACCGATAGTTTTGGTGGTGCTAATATTGCTAGTATGCTTGATGCCAGCTTTTGAATTTATTGCTAGTTTTGGGAGAGACAAACAAGATCTCAAAAACCCAAACAATTCTCAGGAACAAGACCAAACCATTTTATCAGCAGGAGCTAAGTTTCTCGGTCGTAAAGGAGCTAAATATTTGGGTCGTAAATTGAGAGAAGGAAACAAACATGAAGATGTCAACTCTCAGGAATAAGACAAAACCCTTTTATCAGCAGGGGTTAAATTTTTCGGTCGTAAAGCAGCTAAATTTTTGGGTCGTAATGGGGAAAAAAGGTGATTTAATCCCACCAGTAAACCACAACAGGCGGCGGATTTTCATAACCCCCATAACCAATAAAAACAGATGCCCGATCGCGATCCATAACTTGAACATCATCCGCCATCCAAGTCTTCCCAAAATCAACCAGCGGGTAAACGCAATCATCATCCCTACTCCAAATATAAAGCGTATCGGCGTGCCAGCGATCGTCCAAATCTCGCAGCAATAAACCCAAATTACTGTAAAGCCTACCGCTATCTTCATCCTCCGCAATCAGCGGCAGCATCATAAAATTCAGCCACAAATCTCTGTTTTGATATAAATCAGTTAAAATCGGTTCCGGGTCGAAATTATTCCAGCGTCCCCCTTGCAGAATCAGCGCTTCCATCAACTGCTGGGGCGTGCATTCTCCGACAGGTAGCGACAAATCTAACCGGGGTGCAGGTGCATTTTGTCGTAATTTTTCACCTCTACCGCCTCGCCTTTCTACAAGCGTTTTGCGGCGTTGATGGCGCGGTTGAGCTTCAAAAACCCAAGCCCCCCGCGAGTAACTTTTGGGAGCACCAACAGCCGGCAAAGGTTCGGGAATTTCGTTAAATCCTGCCAGCAAACGCTGGTATCCGTCTACTTCATCAAATGTCACCCAGTGCGATCGCCAAACGCATTCCAAAACAAAACCAATAGTAACGCAAGGAGTGCGATCGCCGTCCATCAGGGCGATCGACCAATCATCGCTATCCTCAAACCGAGACAGCCACTCCGAAGCCGCCTCCCATTTAGCAAGCAAGTCTCCTTGGGGAGATTTCCGCATTTCCTTCATAAGCCGCACCCTGTCTGACGGAGTGAACATTTTAGGTTAGCCGCGAACTAGAATAGTTAATTTGTAGCACAATTATTTAACCCAAACCATCAAAGCTCGATCGGGGCGATTGTCAGCATTCAAAAGTGCGATCGAGTTTGCCAGCCTAATATGATGTCCGGCTGATTCGTAATTGTATAATTTGGGCGATCGTAGGGGCGGGTTTTACCAACCATTTATGTCTAAAATAAACAATCTCGTAAACCCACCCCCCCCATGCTAGAACGATACCACTGGACTTGATATTAGTTGAAGCTCCGAAAGTGCGATCGAGCCTTACAAATAGCTTCAAATCTTTCTAATCACTTAATCAAAGCTCAAACATTGCTCAAATATTATTCCTTATTCCTTAGTCCGCGAAGGCGGACTTTGTTTGTTTAGTAGCGGTTTCAACCGCCGAATGACTGAAAATTTCCTCAAACAACAAAGCCCCTTTCATATCAGAAAGAGGCAATGTATCGTATCAAGAAATCCCAGGCATCGAGCTATTTTCTCAGGCAGTGACCCGCCAAATATCTTCGCCACCGCAGCGTTTAACAACCGAGTTCGGGAT
>REAP01000037.1 GCA_004294385.1 Oscillatoriales cyanobacterium
AACCGAGGCCAGTGGCAAATCATACTTGCCCGCGATTTCTTCTATAGACATCCCCATTTTCAGATACATTTCGGCGATGTGTGCTACAGCAATTCGATGACCGGCAATGCACGGTTTACCACCAAGCACCCCAGGCGTAATTTCGATATGTTCTGTGATGACTGATTCCTTAGACATCTTAGTTAAAGGCTCTTAATCAGTAATGTTTAAGCTCTTTAATCTTAGCACAAGGCGATCGCCCTTTTCCCCCAAACAACAAAAGGGCGATCGCCCCCTTCTCATCTCGAATCCCAAAGTGCGATCGCCCTTATTGTCCGAAAGTGCGATCGCCCTTTCCTAATTTACCGCACGTTTGAGAATTTGACCGACAACTCCGTACCTGTCGCCAACCAATCCATCGAGTTCATGTTCAATATCTTCCAACCAGCCCAGCTTACTCGTCCACTTACCATTAGCTAATTGTCTAGCTGCATGAGTTGGAATACCGCTGGAATCAACATATATCGCTATTTTTTGATATCCAAATTCTAACATATCGCCATTACAAGTTTCATATCCCAGCGTTTGATAAGCCTGAATATACGCCTCTATAGTCTCTTCTTGTGGCACACCGTCAGGCCAATAAAATTGATCTCCAGGTATCGGTTGCCACCAACGATCGTCTTCCCCAGCAGCCCATGCAAAGCAGTTATATTCTTGAGATTTGGGACTGGTAACTTGATAATCTGTGCGAGACAAATTCGGCCACTTAAATTCAAATTCTGGTCTTCTATACATTCTCTTCAATCGCGTAGCCTTGATTCCTACCCCACTCTATCCAAGCTAATGCCATCTGTTTTACCCTTCCCCTTTGTTCTGGTTTGATGGGATTTTCACCCGTAATTGCACTCAATGCCGATAACCAGTAAAGGGGACTTTTTTGCAGTTCTGATAGCAACAGCGGCACGATTTTAACTCCCATATTAATAATTTCCTGATATGCCGGATGCTGAGACATTTGGGCAGTTGAAGACAATCCTGCAACCTCTTTCTCCCAATCAGAGGCTAGTGCATAAAATTTGTCAACTATCTCAGGGGAAATTCCAGCATTTATTTTGAGGATATTTTGAGTGGTATTTTGTGAATAAACTTCTTCCTGTGCGAGTAAGTTTTCTATGCCTATTAAAACTAACTCTTCTATCGAGACATTCAAGTCGTTGGCAACTTTTTGTAACTTCAGGAGGCGCTCATCTGAAAGGGCGATCGCGATCGTGTTCATCTGACTTACAAACTAGCTTGATGCCTTAAGTATAGCAAATAACTTACTGACATTTAGTCACAGTTATAGCAAATTGTAGAGTGCGTCAGACATTAATTATTTCGATTTCAACAAGTTTTTCGGATCTGACGCACCCTACGAACGGCATTTCGATCGCCCTCACGACCAACTTGCGAACTAAATCGAGTCCGGGCTGAATCGGGCGGAGTCCAGGAGTATACAATAAAGGTTGCTGAATCGGCCTTGGCGCCTGATCGCCCTTCCCCAGCAATTTGCGATTAAAATAGAATCTCCCCTCCCTCAACTCCCTCCCATGAACAACGCTTCTCCCCTGATTCAAACCATCACACCCGAACGCTGGGCCGGCTTAAGCATGGACTTTATCGGGGCCGGTTACGCAGGTTTGCTGGTCAAAAACGGCCGCGTCGTGCGTACCCTGAAATCCGGGCGGCACTTCACCTTTGCGCTTCCCCTGCTGGAACAGTGTCAAATTGTTCTCGTAGATACCAAACTCCGCAACTTGGACGTGCAATCCCAAGGCGATTTTTTGTCGAAAGATCGGTTTTTAATTGATGCTACACTGACGGTTATTTATCAAGTTATAGATCCGAAACGAGTAGCTTTGGAATTGTCCGATCCCATAGCTGCTTTGGCAAGTGCTGTGAAAGATTGCATGGGAGTTGCGATCGGGCAAATTCCCCTCAACCAGCTTATCAGTCAAGGAAGACTTTTGTTGCGCCAAAATTTGCTCGATCGCGTCCAAGATTTCTATACATTAGGATTCACCTTAGAAGATGTGCGAATTGGCGATGTCAGCTTTCCCGAAACTAACGGAGTTATTCGCCAAGTTGAAGGAATGAGTTCCAGACAAGAAGCCGAAAACTCCGCCGCTTTGCAAATGAGAATTGCCGAAGCAGGGCGACCAATTCTGCCTCAAGCTCCCATACAACAGTTAAACTTAATATCAGGTCAATCTCCTGCAAGTCTTCCCGCTTCTGATAGCGCAGGATTCGATCGCGATTTACAACAACTATCAGCACAACTTGCCCAAAATAGTCTCCCACCAGCCCAGAATCGCCCCCAACTTGCACCGACAGTATTGGCAAGTAGCGATCGCACAACAACAGCATATTTAGTATACAAACTTTCAGGAGAAGCGATCGCCCTGACAACCAATCCCTTTACAATCGGACGCGAGCCTGGTAATACTTTAGTATTACAAGATCCGCAAAGTTCCCGCTACCATGCTCAAATTCGTCGGGCCACAGACGACCAAGGAAAACAGCGGTATCAACTTGTCGATTGCGGTAGTTCCAATGGTACTTTTGTCGGTGGACAAAGGCTGGCGGCTAACGATCCTTTCTGGCTAACTTCTGGTTGCGAAATTGCGATCGGCGACCAAAAATGGACGTTTCAAGGCTCGTAAGGGGGAAGATTTTTGGGATTAAATTCATGAGTCAAGATGATGTATTTATCTTTAAATCGAATATCAAAATGTAGATTTAGATTGTTTGTTTGTTTGTTGGTGGGGCGGGTTTTCGAGATTGTTTGTTTCAGGCAATTATGGTTGGTGAACCCTCCCCTAAAGTAATGTATGAGAATGGATAAAATCTAAGGCATAACTTAATTCTTCCTTCTTCCTTCTTCTTTCTTCGCCCTTAATTCCCGTGCCCCCATCCCCAGAATCCGATCGCCCAAACATCCCTGACTGGCTACACTGGTTAGATACCTGTCCGAGTACCAACTCGATCGCGATCGCCCGCGCCGCCCAACTTCACCACGGAGATGTCGTATTCACCAAACGACAAACCAGCGGCAGAGGCCAACACGGGCGAACCTGGCACGCCCCAACCGGTGTTTTGACTGCTAGTTTTGTACTCGACAACCTCAACCCCAATCTGTTACCGGGACTCAGTTTAGCCGTCGGTTTAGCAGTGATTTATGCGATCGAAGATTTAGTTCCCGACTGTCGCACTCTGCTGCGACTGAAATGGCCAAACGATGTCTGGATCGATCGCCGCAAATTAGCCGGAATTCTCTGCGAAGCCACTTCTAGCCATGTTTCCGACAAAACTCGTGTCGTAGTCGGCATCGGCATCAATCTGTGCGTAGATTTCGATCGCACTGGACTAGATGCCGGGGCGATCGGTAATGCCGTAAGCTTGCATTCTATGGTGAGTCAAGTGCCAGATGAACTGTGTTTGCTCGATCGACTGCGGCACTATCTCCTCGAACTAGCCCATATGTTTTCCCAAACCGAAAAACCAGCCGAAAAATCCGGTTTAGCCAGACTGTTGCCAGAATTACAGCACCGTGATGCGCTTTTTGGTTGCCATGTGGCGATCGAACTTTCCGACAAAACCATCTGCGGACAAGCCGCTGGGATTGACGAATCGGGGCGTTTGTTATTGCGTTTGGGGCGCGATCGAATACAGGCCTTTAGTTCCGGGCGAGTTCGAGTGAACTGAGTTCTTGGATTATTCTCACTAAGCTTTTTCTGAACAGGCAAGATGCCTGTTCCACAGCAAAATTTATCTCTTGTGGAACAGGCATCTTGCCTGTTGCTAAGAATTGTGGAACAGGCATCTTGCCTGTTGCTAAGAATTGTGGAACAGGCATCTTGCCTGTTGCTAAGAAGTGGAACAGGCATCTTGCCTGTTGCTAAGAATTGTGGAACAGGCATCTTGCCTGTTACTGAGAATTGTGGAACAGGCATCTTGCCTGTGGCTAAGAATTGTGGAACAGGCATCTTGCCTGTTGCTGGATAGTAATATCGCGTTAAGATCAATCAATCTCTTGACAAACTCTCATATCCATGCAAACCTTCAAAAAAACCACCCGTCCTTTCAACCCCGAACAAGACACATATCCTTGTCCCGTTTGTCGTACCGGCGAAATCTCTCCCATGCCAATGATGGAAGCCCTCGGTTGCAACTTCTGTCAACACATCTTCACCGGCAGCGAAGAAAGACAAATGCTCAAAATGGCCGATCGCCAACCGCCAGTCAATTGGCACTGGAACGGCAAACAGTGGATCGGAGCCCACCTCGAAGGCGTAGAATTCGGATGGCCTTACTTTGCCGCCGCGATCGGACTAATCTTCCTTCCCACCACCTTACTAGGGCTGTCAGCCTACTACTTCCCCCCAATTCCCGGTAGTCGGCTATCGTGGCTACCCGCAGCTTGGACAGGCTTAGCCTTTTTGTCCCATCTAGGAATCGTCCTCTGGTTAGTCGGTGAATTTTATCAATTCCCCGTAGTCACATACTTTAGAGCTTGGGGGCGACGGATTCAGCGATTTCAGATTGGGAATTTGAGATTTTAGATTAAAGAGTCGTGGACGCATCGAGGTCTAGAAACCGGGTTTTTTTACGAAAATCCTTGGTTCCAGCCCGCAGATCCGGTAAAAAACCCGGTTTCTTTAGCGCATCCAAAACTGATAAAAAGTTCAAATCGACACCTAAGCAGCTATAATCATTAGCTATTCTGAAATAGTCAAATGCAAACGCATAGGGATTTGTGAAAAAAGCGATGAACATACTTGGAATCTCGGCGTACTATCACGACAGCGCCGCAGCCTTAATTAGCGACGGAGAAATTATAGCCGCAGCGCAGGAAGAACGATTTTCCCGCAAGAAACATGATGCCAGATTTCCCAAGAATGCGATCGCCTATTGCCTAAAAGAAGCAAAAATAGACCTACAACAACTCGATCAAATAGTCTTTTATGACAAACCATTAGTCAAATTCGAGCGCCTTCTCGAAACCTATTTAGCCTACGCACCCAACGGTTTTCGCTCTTTCTTAACCGCCATGCCAATCTGGTTAAAAGAAAAGCTTTACCTCAAAACCATACTCAAAAGAGAACTCGCAGAATTGGCCAACTGCAAAACCTCAAAACTACGGCCATCTCTCCTATTTACCGAACACCACCAATCCCACGCCGCCTCAGCATTTTTCCCCAGCCCATTTCAAAAAGCCGCCGTTTTGTGTCTCGACGGCGTGGGTGAATGGGCGACAACCTCAGTTTGGCTAGGAGAAGGAAACCAACTGACTCCCCAGTGGGAAATCGATTTTCCTCACTCCTTGGGTTTGCTTTATTCCGCTTTCACCTACTACACAGGCTTCAAAGTCAACTCAGGTGAATACAAACTCATGGGTTTAGCGCCCTACGGCGAACCGAAATATGTAGACAAAATTCTCAACTATTTAATCGACCTCAAAGATGACGGAACTTTCCGTTTGAACATGGACTATTTCAACTACACAGTTGGCTTAACCATGACAAATCAGAAGTTTGATGAACTGTTTGAAGGCCCACCACGCAAAGCTGAAGGAAAATTAACTCAGCGAGAAATGGATATTGCCGCTTCAATTCAAGTTGTCACCGAAGAAGTTGTATTGCGGCTTTGTAGAACAGTTAAAAAAGAATTGAATGTTGATTATCTCTGTCTAGCTGGTGGCGTTGCTCTGAATTGCGTTGCTAACGGCCGCATTTTGCGGGAAGGCATTTTCAAAGATATTTGGATTCAACCAGCGGCGGGAGATGCTGGCGGTGCTTTGGGCGCGGCTTTAGCGATTTGGTATCAGTATTGTGAATCTGAACGCAATGTCAATCTGAACTTGCCAGTCAACATCATAGAACCGCAAAAAAGTCAAGTAATTCCTACCAGTGAAGTGGCAGAAGATGGGACAGAAATCCTAAATACAAACCAACCAGTGGCAACTGTTACTAAGTCTATTGCTCATTTGACTTGTCATGACAAAATGCGTGGTTCTTATTTGGGGCCAAAGTTTGCTGACACAGAAATTCTCGAATATTTGGATGCTGTCAAAGCCAGTTATCATCGATTGGATGATGCCGAATTAATGCCACAGTTGGCAGAAATTCTGGAACAGGGTAATGTGGTGGGATGGTTCCAAGGACGGATGGAATTTGGCCCGCGGGCTCTCGGAGGTCGATCGATCATTGGCGATCCCCGCAATGCTAAGATGCAGTCGGTGATGAACCTGAAAATCAAATATCGGGAATCTTTTCGACCTTTTGCACCGTCAATCTTAGCGGAACGAGTTGCTGATTATTTTGAGATGGATCATTCTAGCCCTTATATGCTATTGGTTGCTCCAGTCAAAGCAAGTCTGCGAATTCCGATGACAGCCGAACAAGAACAACTTTTTGGCATTGAAAAGCTCAACGTTCCGCGATCCGAAATTCCGTCTGTTACCCACGTTGATTACTCGGCGCGTGTCCAAACAGTTCACAAAGAAACCAATCCTCGCTATTATGACTTGATTAGTCACTTTGAAAGGCGATCGGGATGTGCGATTTTAGTTAATACTTCTTTTAACGTCCGTGGCGAACCGATTGTTTGTAGTCCTGAAGATGCTTATCGCTGTTTCATGCGTACTGAAATGGATTATCTAGTTTTGGAGAATTTCTTGATTCCCAAATCCGAACAAATTCCTTGGAAACAAGACGATGCTTGGAAAAATGAATTTGAGCTAGATTAGTTATTGGTTATTAGTTATTGGTTATTAGTTATTGGTTATTAGTTATTGGTTATTTGTTGGTGTGAATGCCCAATGCCCAATGCCCAATGCCCCATTCCCCATTCCCAATTCCCCATTCCCAATTCCCCATTCCCAATTCCCCATTCCCAATTCCCCATTCCCAATTCCCAATTCCCCATTCCCCATTCCCAATTCCCCATTCCCAATTCCCCATTCCCCATTTCTAATGAGCGACGAAATTAAAAAACTCGATAAAAAAGGTCTCCGTGATTTCGGGCTGCTAATAGGCGGTTTGATAGCACTGCTATTCGGTTTAGTAGTACCATTATTGCGCCGTCATCCTACACATTGGTTGCCTTGGGCGATCGGTGCAGTCCTAGTTGTGCTAGGATTGGTTGCGCCGAAATCTCTGAATCCCGTTTATTACGGTTGGATGTGGTTTGGACTTACCCTCAACAAGATCGAAACACCGATTATTTTGGGGATAGTTTTTTACCTGATCATTTGGCCAATGGGATTTATTAAAAACCTGTTTGGCGAAGATGCAATGCGACGCAAACTAAATCCCAAAATGGATACTTACCGTGTCCAAAGTAAACCAAGAACCAAAGTTAGTATGGAGCGTCCTTTCTAAGTGTTTGAATCAACATTAGACTTTCTCAAAGATTTGTGGGCGTTCATGAAAGAACGTCAAAAGTATTGGCTTTTGCCATTAATTGTGACTTTAGTATTTTTAGGAGCTTTGATTGTACTCAGTCAGGGTTCTGTAATAGCTCCGTTTATTTACACTTTGTTTTGACAGAATGAGCAAGTTGAAAACTTTGGGTGTCAACGTAGGTTTGACACTCGGCGGCTTATTAATGGGGGTGATAATTGGTGAAGCTGCATTAAGAATTGGCGGGATTCAAGGCTACCCCAAAATAGGAGACATTGTAGACTCCGCACCCACTGGTTTCCATACTTCCGATCAAAACTTGGGTTGGAAGCTCAAACCCGGTGTGTCGGGTGAGTGGAAGGGAGAAGGTGCGAGTTTTTTGCAGGTGAATAGTGAGGGTTTGCGCGATCGCGAACACACCAAAATCAAACCTCCCAACACCTTACGAGTCGCAGTTTTAGGCGATTCTTTCACCGAAGCAGTGCACGTACCCGTCGAACAAACTTTCTGGTCAAAATTAGAACGGAAATTAGGTAATTGTCAAGCCGTAAAAGGACGCAAAAATGTTGAAGTCATCAATTTTGGAGTCCAGGGTTACGGTACTGCTCAAGAATTAATCATGCTGCGAAAAAAAGTGTGGGATTACAATCCAGATATTGTAGTTTTGGCTTTTTTCATTGGCAATGACATCATCAATAATTCACCTAAACTAGAATACGACCACTATCGACCATTTTTTGTGTATGATGCTAGCGGTAAGTTAGTTCCAGATATGTCCTTTCGGAATCTGCGCCCCACTGAACGCAACCTTTACGCCGTTTCTTTTATCGACAAGCTACCCACTTGGTTAGTCAACAATTCCCGCATTTTACAAGTTGTGAAAAAAGTAGAATTAGATAGAAAAAAGCAGCAGTTATCTAATGACTTTACAAATTTGAGTGCCCAGAATTTTAAGGAACCAACTGATGCTATTTGGCAAAACGCTTGGAAAGTGACAGAGGGTTTGATTGTCACAATGCGGGATGAAGTAGTGCAGAAAAATGCTGAGTTCTTAGTTGTAACCATTGGCGATCCGATTCAGCTTCATCCAGACGCTGCGACGCGGAAAAAGTTCATCAAGGATAACAACATTCAGGATTTATTTTATCCCAATCGTCGCTTGGAAAAATTGGGTATCACCAACGGTTTTAGGGTGCTGAGTTTAGCCGAACAGTTTCAAGGTTACACAGACAAATATCAAGTTTGCGCCCACGGTTTTGAGAATTATATTAACTGTGGAGGCCACTGGAATGAACTCGGACATCGGCTGTCTAGCATCATGATCAGTCGAAATTTGTGCGAAAATCTGAAGCAATCTCAACCGCCAAAAGGTAAACCATAGTTAGTCTATTTTTATGAAAGATTCAAAAGTTATACACAAAAAAAGTAATATATTGAGTCTGATTGCTGTTAATTTGGCGATCGCATTTATTGCCCTAGAATCCCTTTCGCTAGCCTTTTATTTTATCACCCAAAACCAATTCTTTTACACCAGAGTCAAAAAACAAGACCAAGTAGTAGAAGATATCGAAAGAATCGGCGTTAGACTAGATAACTCCATCATTGAAAGACTACACCCTTTTTTTGGTTATGTCCAAAAGCAAGGTACTTTTACCAAGAAACAAATTAATTTACAAGTCAACAGACATGGCTTTTTTTCTCAACAAGAATATCCATTCATTAAAACCAGTAAAAATCAACTGATTATCGGCATATTCGGCGGTTCAGTTGCCAACAATATGGCTGTTGACGAATACGAAACTAAACTATTATCGAGAAAGTTAAAAAGTTATCCAGAATTTGCCGACAAAGAAATTGTAGTTTTGAATTTTGCTAATGGTGGTTACAAACAACCCCAACAGCTATTGATTTTAAACTACTTCCTAGCTTTGGGTCAAGAATTTGACATGGTGATTAATATTGACGGTTTTAACGAAGTAGCCTTGTCAAATTTAAACAACAAATCCCAATTGGATATAGGAATGCCCAGCGTTCAACACGTACAGCCATTAACCGATTTAGCCAATGATAGCTTGTCACCAGAAGTCATGGCTTCAATTGTGAAAATTAGCGAAAACAAAAAGCAGTTGAAAACAACTATCGATGGACTACAAAATTGTCAATTAGCTTTGTGTAATGTTGTAACTTCAACACAAGTCAAGCTGCTACTCAAGGATTATCAACAAGCAGTCATCAAGTATGATAAAGAAGTGAAAAAATCTAAAGCAGATGCACAAAATAGAGGAACTGTCTACATTCCCAAAGCAGATACTATCTTAGATAGTGCTTCTGCTTTTCCCAAAATGGTATCCATGTGGCAGCAATCTTCCCTAATGATGAATCAAGTTTCATTGACTAAAGATATTAAATATTTCCAATTTGTCCAGCCTAACCAATATTATCCAACCAAGCGAGTATTTACTCAAAAGGAAAAAGAATTTACTATTGTCAAAGATAGTCCCTATATCGAAGGAGTAACCAAAGGCTATCCGTTGCTGTTGTCAAAAGTTGATGATTTGCAAAAAGCCGGGGTCAATGTATTTAGCGCAGTGAATATTTTGGATAATACCAAAGAAACCGTTTACAAAGATTCTTGTTGCCACTACAATTTAGTAGGACAAGAAATATTTGCAAATTATATTTCTAGTTCTATTATCAAAGTGTTTAGAGAGTCACCGAAAAATAGTAAGCCACAAAAATCTAGCTAAATTCAAGCAAAATCATCTAATACGAAACTAAGATTTATGAAAGATTTGAAATTTATTAATAAGGCTAGAGAAATTCTCAAAATCACTTTGATTAATTTAGCTTTTTTGTTAGTATTCCTAGAACTTGGTTCCTTGGGATGGTACTTTGTCAAACACCAGCAATTGTTTTATACCAGAGAAAAGCTGCAAGATAAATCTGCATTAGGCATTGATTTAGAAGGAGTCCGGCTAAATGAGTCCATAGTCGAAAGATTTCATCCTTTTTTTGGATTTGTTCAGAAACCGAGTGGTGATTTTCGTCCTGGTTTTAAAGTAAACAATTATGGATTTATTTCTCCCTACGATTACCCTTTTAAAAAGACTAGCAAAAATCAATTTGTGATTGGAGTTTTCGGTGGTTCCGTCGCTTCTAATTATTCAATATTTGAAGTCCAGAATAAAATCTTACCTAAATATATCAAGCAGTTACCAGCTTTCAAGGATCGAGAATTTGTAATTTTGTCTTTTGCTACTGGAGGCTATAAACAGCCGCAACAGTTATTGATTCTCAACTATTTCTTAGCCCTAGGTCAAGAATTTGATATTGTGGTAAATATAGATGGATTTAATGAAGTCGCACTTTCTAATTTAAACAATAAGAATAATATCGATTTGGCGATGCCTAGCCTTCAGCACATTTTGCCTTTAACTAACTTGGCAAATAATAGCCTTTCGATAAAAGCGATGAAAGCCACGGTAAGAATTCAAGAAAATAAGGCTAGGATTAATCAGGGTTTGACCAATTTGCAACACTGCACTTTGGCGGCCTGTGATGCTTTAATTTCGGTTTATATTCAAAACTTAGTCAATAACTACAAAACCGATGTGATTAAGTTTGAAAAAGAGCGCACTAGACAAAAAGATGAAGGTAGCGTTATTTACATCAATACTAATCAGTCTGTTTTACCCGATTCGGTAGCTTTCGATCAAATGGCACAGAATTGGGCGAAAAGTTCGATTTTTATGAATAAAGTTTTGTCGGCTAGTAATGTGCCTTATTTTCAAGTTCTTCAGCCTAATCAATATTATCAAACGAAAAGAGTGTTTGGTACAGCGGAAAAGCAGATTGCTTTTAACAAGGATACTCCCTATGCTAAGGCGGTTGAACTTGGATATCCGGCTTTGTTTAAGAAGTTGCCTAATTTGAAAAAAAATAATATTAATTTGGTGAATGCTGTGAATGTTTTTGACCAGACTAAGGATGCTGTTTATGTGGATAGTTGCTGTCATTATAATCAAGCTGGAGAAGTGGTGTTTAGTAATTATGTGGGCGGGGAGATTTTGGAAGTGTTGAAGAAGAAATAAGTTCGGCAGCGGATTTTGTGGCAGATTTAGCGGATTTTGGCAGCGGATTTTGTAGCAGATTTAGCGGATTTTGGCAGCGGATTTTGTAGCGGATTTAGCGGATTTTGGCAGCGGATTTTGTAGCGGATTTAATGGGTTTAACTGGTGGATATTCAGGAAAAAACTATGCCCAATTCCCAATTCCCGATTCCCAATGCCCGATTCCCGATTCCCAATTCCCGATTTAAATTAAACCTAGATGTTTGTAAGCAGCAGGAGTGGCTATTCTACCCCTACTTGTCCGCTGCAAAAATCCAATTTGCATCAAATAAGGTTCGTAGACATCCTCGATGGTTTGGGTGTCTTCTCCGGTGGAAGCTGCGAGGGTTTCCAAACCAACTGGGCCGCCGTTAAAGTTTTCAATCATTGCTGTCAACAAACATCGATCGGTCCAATCCAAACCTAGCGGATCAACGTTGAACAATTCTAGGGCAATTGATGCAACTTCGGCGGTAATTGGTTTTAAATTTTTGACTTCGCTATAGTCTCTAACTCGCCGCAACAAACGGTTGGCAATGCGGGGTGTGCCACGGGCTCGGCGGGCTATTTCGGTTGCGCCTTCTGGGGTAATTGCAGTGTCTAGAACTTGGCCGGTTCTTTGGACAATTAAACTGAGTTCGTCTATTTCGTAGTAGCGTAATCTTTGGATTAAGCCAAAACGATCGCGCAATGGTGCAGTCAGTGACCCAACTTTTGTGGTTGCCCCTACCAAGGTAAAGGGTTTGAGGGGAATACTGCGGATTTTTGCACTCTTACCTTGACCGATCGTAATATCTAAGCGGCAATCTTCCATCGCTGGATAGAGAATTTCTTCTGTAACCTTTGATAGGCGGTGAATTTCGTCGATAAACAGCACGTCCCCTGCTTTGAGATTGATTAGCAATCCGACAATATCGCGGGGTTTTTCCAGGGCTGGGGCTGTGGTGATTTTGCAGTCAACTTCCATTTCTGCTGCTAAAATTAGCGACATTGTGGTTTTGCCTAACCCTGGTGGCCCGTACAGTAACAGGTGATCCATCGGTTCGCCACGGGATTTTGCTGCTGCAATTGCGATCGCCAAAACTTCCCTCAAGTCTTTTTGTCCAATGTATTCAGCTAGTCGCTGAGGTCGGATTTTATCGTCTTGTTTGCTATTAATTTCGTCTGGTAGTTCTTCGGACTCTACCAGAGATTCTGCCTGGGGTTTTACGGCTTTATTTTTTGCTTTCTTGGGGGTTGCTGGGGTAATATCTTCGGGTGGATTGGAATCGGGAGGCTGTTGTTTGGAGGAGATAATTGCCATAAGTAGAAGGAAGTTCGGCAACGGATTATGTAACGGATTTAACGGATGTCAAGCAGGTAGAAGTCAAACCCCCTGCCCCCCAATGGGGGAAATTGTTTACAATTATTAGAATAGTCTTGTTGATTACCAAGTATTTTTTATGAGTATTCCATCTTCTCTATTAGCATCAGAAAATATCACCTTTGAGGATGCGATCGCGCTGACTCAATCTTTATTGACCGAAATTGAAGGCAATCGACTTTCACAAGCCGAGATAGAGCAAGCAGTGGCTTCTCTGGTGAAAACACAGAACGGCGCTAGAGGGTTTTTTGTCACCTATTTGACGGACGATCGACCTTTGGCAGACGAACCGTCCCCTGGTGTGCTGGATGCACTACGCGACGCTCCTGCGATCGTAGCAGAACTACTGGTCAAAAATTTGGCGATGTCGGCGGCAATGGTCGTGTATCACTCGCGCCACCTCAAGGAGGACATGGCGGCAGGTTCTGCGAGGGTACAAGCCCGATCGCACAACTTGATTCAACTACTCCAAATACCTGCTTGTCAAACTCTAGCAGAGCAAATGCTAAAAAGTTTGCAGACTCAAGAAGGCGAGTATGAAGAATTTTTCCAGCGCTGGGGCTATGATGGGGAGCAAAAAGATGCGATCGGTTCAGCAGTACGGGGTGCGATCGGTTAATCAAGGAAGAAGGAAGAAGGAAGAAGGAAGAAGGAAGAAGGAAGAAAGCCTGTTGCTAACGGGCAGGATGCCCACCCCACAATAAAATTGAACTCTTGTGGAACAGGCATCTTGCCTGTTGCTAACGGGCAGAATGCCCACCCCACAATAAAATTGAACTCTTGTGAAACAGGCATCCTGCCTGTTGCTGACGGGCAGGATGCCCATCCCACAATAAAATTGAACTCTTGTGGAACAGGCATCTTGCCTGTTGCTGACGGGCAGGATGCCCACCAACCCTTGATAAAAGTAGCGAGGCTGTGGAATAATTGCGGTTTAACAAAAGCTGCCATCAAGCAGCTTGAGTTGACTCAAGTGTGAAGGTAGCGAACGAGGGCGAAAAAATTGCTGAGATCAGTCAAAGGATTTGCCCAAAAAGCCCGAACGGTTAACGGCGGGCGGCAGACGAAGCTCAATCTGCTGGCAACATTAGTGCGCCGGGACTTAGAAGCTCAATACAAAGGCTCAATTCTGGGCAACTTATGGCCACTATTGAATCAGCTATCACAATTGCTGATTTACACGTATGTATTCTCGATCGTCCTCAAGGTAAAACTCAACCTTGCAGGCTTTCCCGAAAACAGCGACATTACCTTTGGAGTCTGGCTATTTGCAGGGCTGCTACCTTGGAGTGCTTTTACCAGCGGTTTGATCAAATCTGGAGTATCCGTAGTAGGACAGCCAAATTTAGTCAAAAAAGTCGTATTTCCCCTCGGTTTACTGCCATTAGTGCCGATTTTAACCGCCTTTATTGAAAGTTCTCTCGGTCTAGCAGCCTTGATATTCATAGTAGCAGTATCATCGCAAAAACTCAACGCTACATTATGCTTGCTACCACTGGTTTGGATACCTCAGTTGCTGCTAACTGCGGGCTTAGGATATTTGACCGCAGGCTTGACAGTATTTTTACGAGATATTCCTCAAACTTTAGGTGTTATTCTAAATTTTTGGTTCTATTTAACTCCCATCGTCTATCCAGCATCAATCATTCCCGAACAGTGGCGAGGAGTGATATTTTGGTTGAATCCAATGGCCGCCATCTCAGAAATTTATCGCGATCTCATACTTCTTGGAGAAGTGAAACACTGGGGTGAATGGGGTGTAGCAACACTAATTTCGGCTGCTATATTCTGGGGAGGTTTAATGGTATATCGACGTTTGCGTCCGGCTTTTGCTGACGTGCTGTAAATTGATTTTAGATCAAAAGTCAACCTAAAATCTAAAATCTAAAATCTAAAATCTAAAATCGGATGACAGAAACTGTAATTTCGCTAAAAAATGTTTCCAAATGTTTTAAACGGTACGATCGCCCTGGAGACCGCTTAAAGGAAATGATTTATCCCAGCAAAAAACTTGCTGACGAATTTTGGGCATTACAAGATATCAACCTAGAAATTTCTAGGGGACAAACTCTGGGAATTGTCGGTCGCAACGGTTCCGGTAAAAGCACTCTCCTGCAAATCATTGTAGGAACACTCACACCTACCGAAGGAAGTGTCGAAGTTAAAGGACGAGTCTCAGCTTTGTTGGAACTCGGAAGCGGTTTTAACCCGGAATTTACCGGGCGGCAAAATGTATTTTTTAATGCTCAAATCCTCGGATTCAATCAAAAACAAACCGCCGAAAAATTTGACGAAATCGCTGCTTTTGCTGATATTGGAGATTTCATCGAACAACCAGTCAAAACTTATTCTAGTGGTATGTTTGTCAGGCTGGCTTTCGCGGTTGCGACTAGCGTTGAGCCTGATATATTGGTGGTTGACGAGGCACTTTCCGTCGGTGACGAAGCTTTTCAACGCAAGTGTTTTGCCCGCTTGCAGTCAATTCAGGAAGGTGGAGGAACGATTTTATTTGTTTCTCATGCAGCTACTTCTGTTGTACAACTTTGTACCTCGTCAATCTTAATGGATAGTGGGGAATTACTACTATCTCACACGCCGAAGGTGGTAATCTCTAAATATCAAAAGTTGATTTATGCCGATCCAGATAAAGTTTTCGGTTTGAAGGAAGATATTCGAGTATTGAATAAGCTGACCAAGCAGGAATCTGAAACAGACTTTCAGGATGTTGCCTTAGAAAACACAACTGGGGAACTTATAAAAGAGCAATCTATTCCCAAGCTCAAGGAACATTATGATGAGTTTTATGACCCAGGAATGATACCGTCGAATACAGTGAGGTATCCATCTAGGGGTGCAGAAATTATTAATCCTCGCATCACAACGTTGAAAGGAACTGTGGTAAATCACTTGATTGGTCGTCAAGATTATATTTACACTTACTCTGTCACCTTCTCCAATTCTACTTCAAAAGTGAGGTTTGGAATGTTGATTAAAACGATTAGCGGTTTTGAGTTGGCGGGTGCTTCTTTGAAAGCTTCTACTCAGTCAGTTAGATCTGTGGAAGCTGGAACGACAATTGTAGTAAAATTTAAGTTTAAATGTTTGCTAAATCCAGGAGTTTATTTTTTGAATGCGGGAGTTGTGGGAACTGTAAATGAAGATTTGACTTATCTCGATCGCTGTGTAGATGTAGCAATGTTTAGAGTTCAGTCTTGTACTGAATCTTGTGGCAACGGTATTGTTGACTTGCTGATTGAACCATGTTTAAATGTTGTCAATTCCGATGCTCTGCTTCAGGAAACATCCACCGAAGTTATTTAGAAATAATCTGTGAAAGTAATGACTAATATTAGTGTAGATTTGGTTAAAAATCCTGTTATCAAAGCATTGATTCGAGAGCAAGCTAAGTTTCCCGAAGATTTTCAGCTAAATATCTGCGAAGACGATGAAATGTATTTATTTGCTCTCGGTAATGTTAAAAATGATCGCGATCGGGCTTTAGTGCGCTATTATTCCCTCGGTCGTCGTATTCTCGATACCGTCAAACAAATTGTCGATTGGCATTTTGGCAGTTTTGAAAATGTGCCATCTTTTCTAGACTTCGCCTGCGGTTACGGTCGATTTACCCGGTTTTTGGTTCAGGAAATGCCACCAGAACGAATTTGGGTTTCTGACATCTCTACTAAGGCTGTCAAGTTTCAAACAGAATACTTAAATGTTAATGGTATTGTCTCAACTAGAAATCCTGAGAATTATCTAGTTGATCGTAAATATGACTGTATTGTAGTCAATTCTTTTTTCAGCCATATGCCTGAAAGAACATTTACAAATTGGCTGCAAAATTTGTATAATTCATTGACTCCTAATGGTATTTTAATCTTTAGCGTTCACGATGAATGTTTGCGAGCTCCTGGTGCAGAGATGCCAACCAAGGGCATTTTGTTCAGCCCCAGCAGCGAAATTCACTCCTTAGATAAGGAAGAATATGGCACAACTTATGTAACTGAAAAATTTGTTAGAGAAAATGTCTCTAGCATCAGCAGCAGCAAAGCATTTGTCCATCGTATAGAAAAGGGATTATGCAGATTTCAGGATTTGTATATTGTCACAAATCAGCTAGTTCGAGAGTTTTCTAGCTTGAAATTCCATCACCATCCAGAAGGATATGTTGATGTTGCAGCCTTGACCAACAAAGGTAATTTGTATTTAGAAGGATGGGCAGCAGATCTGAATCAGGATGGTAAAATTGAGGAAGTGCAAGTGCTGGTCAACGGTAACATTGTCCAGAGATGTGAACCTTTTTACGATCGCGTAGACATCAATTTACATTTTCAAGGAAATGAAATACTACAATCTGGTTGGAAGTGTTATTTAGCCAAAGATACTTTCTCAGTCCAGGATGTATTGACGGTGAAATTAATTGATAACCTGGGCGGGGAATTAATTATTGAAAATTGTACCATTGAATTCCTGCTTAGTCAGAAGTTGTCGCAGTCGTTGTTAGGTAATACCAATGAAAAACTTAACTTAGTCGAAACTCAGTTAAGTTCTGCTAACATAGAAGTAGCACAAGCTAAACATGAGTTAAAGTCTAGTCAAGCACAGTTGCAAGAAACTCAAACATATGTCCAAAAAATCCAATCTCAATTGGTTGATGAGCGGAGGCATTTGGCGCAAAATCAAGTTCATTTAATATCTGTTCAAAGACAGTTAGAGGAAACCCAAAATTATTTAATTCATGTCAAAGCAGAAGTTGAGCGATCGCACAATCGAATTCAAGCAATGGAAACCAGCAAATTTTGGCAATTGAGAACTACTTGGTTTAAGGTCAGACGCGCCCTGGGTTTAGCGGGAGAGTAAAGGTCTAGTAACATTAATTGGTTTGGGAATTAGGGCTAGGGAGAGAAAACGTGAACACAAATAACAGCAAATCTTCGGTTTTTATTGTAACTGGAATGCACCGCTCTGGTACTTCTTTGACAGCTTCTTTGTTTCAAAAAGTCGGAGTTGATGTTGGCAAAAAGTTAGTGGGCCCGGCCGACGGAAATGTCAAGGGTCATTTCGAGAATGTGGATTTTGTAGAATTTCACAAAGCTGTTTTGCGATCGCACAACATTGATGAACTAGGCTGTACTTTCGAGAAAACGATTCCAGTAGCAGCCGAATCTGTAGAAATCGCCAAAAAATTAATTGCCGAAAATCAACAAACAGACAAACATTGGGGTTGGAAAGACCCACGCACGGCGCTTTTTTGGGATTTTTGGTTAACTCTGCTACCCGAAGCTAATTTTATCTGTGTTTATCGATCGCCCTGGGAAGTCGTCGATTCCCTGTACCGTCGCGGCACCGATGTTAGCTTGCTGAACAACCCCGAAATGGCAGTAAAAATGTGGATTCACTACAACCAACAGGTTCTAGATCTCCACAAGCGTTTTCCCGATCGCTGTCTGCTATCAAACGTTTACCCGATCGGTAATCATCCCGAAAAATTCATCGATCGAGTCAATCAAAAATTTAATGTGAATTTAAGTGCGATCGCAGCCGACAATTTTGAAAAATCCCTATTAGTCAATGATATCGAAAAAAGTCACAGACCGAGCCTGATCGAACAATATTTCCCCGAAGCCTTAGAACTTTATCAAATATTGGAAACCGCAGCCCATGATTTGAACAGCGAGATGAGTTTATCCCAGAATAAAATCATGAGTTTTCCGACATCTGCCGTGGGAAAATTTCAAGACTGGTTACAAATTCGTCTGCTAGAAAAACAGCAGAAAACCAGCAAACTTGAAGTCAAACAGTGGCAAGAACAATTTCAACAAGCCCAGACAAAAGTCCTAGGATTAGAAACAGAATTAGGAAAAACTCAAGTACAGTTTTCAGGCAAAGAATCGCAATTTCAGGAAGCTTTAGCAAAACTGTTGGGATTAGAAACAGAGTTAGGGCAAACTCAAGCACAGTTAGCCGGTCAAGAATCGCAATTTCAAGAAGCTTTAGCAAAACTCCTAGAGTTGGAAGCGGAGTTAGGGCAAACTCAAGTACATTTGGCTGGCAAAGAATCGCAATTTCAAGAAGCTTTGACAAAACTCCTAGAGTTGGAAGCTCAACTAGGAGAAACTCAGGTACTGTTGGCCGGCAAAGAGTCTAACTTTAAAATAGCATTACAAAAAGTGCTAAATCTGGAATCACAACTAGGAGAAAAACAGGTAGAAATAGAACAAAAAGAAGTTGAATTAACCAAGAAATCATCGAAATTTCTGCGACTAGAAACAGAGAAGAAACAAATCCAAGAAAACTTAAGAGAAACCGTCATAAATTTAGAGTCGTCACGCCGGGAAAATGAAATTGTCCTCGCCGAACTTGGTCAAATAAAATCTTCTACATTGTGGAAAATTAGTGAAAATATTTCAGGTTTCAAGCGTCGATTGCGCGAATTATTTCCGAGATTTATTTTTTCGATCGACGGTTCAAATAACTTGCATATTTATGATTCTGATTTAGTAATTACTGGCTGGGCTTTTCATAGTCGATTTAGTATTAAATCTGTGCGTGCTCAAATTGAAGGCAAAATTTTTACAGGTATTTGCGGCATAGAAAGGAGCGATGTAGCCCAAGCTCACTCTAATATTATTGCTGCCAAAAAATCTGGTTTTAAAATTGAATTAGAATCCCCACCAGGTCGTCATGAAGTGCTACTAGAAGTGCAAGATACTAAGGATAAGTGGCATCTTTTAGCAATTTATCCACTGTTGGTTTCAACAATTCAAGCATCCTTTGATACGCCGACAGTTTGGGAACAGCGGCCTGGTCAGATTTTGTTTGCTGGTTGGTGTTGTCACCACGATCGCAAAATTACTAAATTAACTCTTGTATGTGGCGATACCTCTGTAGAATGTGCCTACGGTTTGCGACGAAAAGATGTCGGTGAAGTGTTTCCTGATTGGGTTAATAGTTCGGAAAGCGGGTTTGAAGCTCTTGTCAATTTGCCAGTGGGAGAATGGCTGGTTTCGCTAAAAGCTGAGTTAGAAACTGGGGAAATCTTATCATTTCAAGCACCGAAAATATTGACCGTTAAAGCTGATGATATCTGGCGCAGAAGTGCCGATAAATTTGAGGAATTATCTAGATTAATCGAGGCAATTCGGCAGCGCGCAAAGGAAAGAAAACAGCGCCTTGGTAGGATTATACCAATGCCTTGGGAGATATTTACGGTGGTGCGTCAATTTGCGAAGATTTACCGCCAGCAAAAACAGTTTACTGCGCCAGGGGAATTGTTGCCACCAGCGGGTTTTGTTGTCCCGCAACCCATTGATCGGTATGATGCTTGGTTGAATGTGAATCAGTGGAATGAGCGATCGCGCAATTACTTGATTTCTCGTTTAGAATCTTGTCAGGAACCATTGCCAAAAATTTCGGTGGTGATGCCAGTTTACAACCCGGAAGTGGAATTTCTGTCAAGTGCGATCGGTAGTGTTTTCAATCAAGTTTATCAAAATTGGGAACTTTGTATTGCCGATGATTGTAGCAGCGATTTAACAGTAATTGAAACCTTGAAAAACTGGGCAACAAAAGACGATCGCATTCAAATCAATTTTCGGAAAGAAAACGGCAACATCAGTGCAGCAACCAACACTGCTATAGAACTAGCCACAGGCGAAATCATCCTATTCATGGACAACGACGACGAACTAACTCCCGACGCATTAGGAGAATTCGCCCTACATTTTGCCACTCACCCAACCACCGATTTTTTATATTCAGACGACGACAAAATCGACACAAAAGGTCACAGATTTTCACCACAATTCAAACCAGAATGGTCGCCAGAACTGCTACTTTCCTATATGTATATCAGCCATTTGTGCGCTGTCAGAAAGCACATAGTTGAACAATTAGGCGGACTACGATTAGGTTTTGAAGGCTCACAAGATTACGATTTTGCCTTGAGAGCAACGGAAATTTCTCGCCACGTCGCACACCTGCCCTTGGTATTGTATCACTGGCGCACGGCACCCGGTTCTACCGCCATATCTGGAGCTGCTAAACCTGCTAGTTTTATCGCAGGTCAACAAGCCATCCAAGACGCATTAAACCGCCAACAAATCAACGGGAATGTCGCTCAGCATGAATGGGCAACTAAAGAAAACTTAGGAATATTTGCCCAGAATTTTCCTGACAGCGGGCCGTCGGTGACAATTATTATTCCAACTAAAAATCAGGACAAATTACTCAAAGCTTGTCTGGATTCTCTAGAAGCTACTACTTACAAAAACTATCAAATTCTCGTCATCGACAACGAAAGTGACGATCCAAAATCCTTAGAATATTTCAAGCAATTAACTTGCCAAGTCTTGCTAATCAAAAATAAGTCAGGAAAGTTTAGTTATGCAGCAATTAATAACCGCGCCGTAGAACAATCTAAGAGCGAATATGTCTTGTTTTTGAACAATGATACCGAGGTAATTAACCCGCGCTGGCTAAGTCAGATGGTGGGATACGCGCAGATTTCTAAGGTGGGTGCTGTCGGCGCGAGACTATTATATCCTGACAACAGAATTCAACACGCAGGCATAATTCATGGGCTTCATCATGGTTTAGCTGGTCATGCTTTTAAGTTGATGAATCGTGATAATCGAGGCTATCTTTCTCAGGCGATGGTGACACGAAATTACTCGGCTGTTACTGCTGCTTGTATGCTGACTCCGCGTCAATTGTTCTTAGAATTGGGCGGTTTTGATGAGGAGAATTTTGCGGTTGCTTATAATGATGCAGACTACGGATACCGATTGCTAGAAAATGGCTATCGCTGCGTCTATTGTCCCGATGCGGAACTGTTACACAAAGAGGGAGCTTCTAGAGGTTTTAATGACAATCCTAGAGAAGTAGCAGCATTTCGGCGCAAGTATGCGGGGAAAAAAGATGCTTTTTATAGTCCTCATTTGTCTTTAGAAGATGAGTATTTTCATATTCAACCGGTCCGGTTTTTTATGCAGGAAGAAAGCTCCCTGAGCGAAGTCGAAGGGTTTAAGGACCCTTCGACTTCGCTCAGGGTACAAACAAAGCCCTTCAATGGTGTTAATCCTGTGAAAGTTTTGATGTGTAGTAATTCGCTGGATTTCACGGGTGCGCCACTACATCAGTATGAAATCGCGGTGAAGTTGGCTAAAGAAGGTGTGATTAGCCCGATCGCATTTTGTGTTTCCGACGGGCCTCTGCGACAGGCTTATGAACAGCAGGGAATTGAAGTAATTATCTACGATAATCCTCTCGAACATATCTACCAACGTGATGCCTATGATGAGGCTATCGATAATTTTAGCCAGGAAATTAAGAAACTCAAAGTAGAGGCGATTTATGCGAATACTTTAGAAAACTTCTTTGTGGTTGACGCAGCGCAACAAATCGGAATTCCGACAGTGTGGAATGTCCATGAAAGCGAACCTTGGCAGACTTATTTTAACAGGTTTGGTTCAGAAATTGCGGCGCGAGCTTTAGAGTGTTTTCGGTTTCCATACAAAGTGATTTTTGTGGCGGATGCAACGCGAGATCGATATTTACCTCTGAATAGCCACCACAATTTTAAAGTCATTCACAATGGCTTAGATTTGAGTCGATTGGACAATTCGGATAATTCTGAATTGGCGAGAAACAGTCTTGGTGTTGAGGCGAAAGATATTGTGATTTTGTTGCTGGGAACAGTTTGCGAAAGAAAAGGTCAACAGGATTTAGTGAAGGCGCTGGCACTTTTACCTGAAAAATGGCACGATCTAGTTAGGTGTTTTATTGTGGGCGATCGACCAAGTATTTATAGCAATCAATTGGCAAAATTAGTTGCTGAACTACCCAATAAATTGCAGGAAAGGGTGACTATTGTCCCGGAAACTTCGGAGACTGGAAAGTATTACCAAGCGGCAGATATTTTTGTTTGCACTTCTCGTGTCGAAAGTTTTCCGAGGGTGATTTTGGAGGCGATGGCTTGCGATTTACCAATTATTACAACGCCAGTTTTTGGGATTAAGGAACAAGTTAGACCGGGAATTAATGGTTTGTTTTACACGCCCGATCGCCCTGAAGAACTAGCAACATCATTGCATACTTTATTGGAGGATGAATCTTTGCGCCAACGGTTCGCAGAAAATGCTAAATATGTGTTAGAGTCGTTGAATACTTTTGAAGAAATGACTCAAGCTTACGGTCAGATTTTTCGAGAAGCCTATTTTACCAAAAAGTAACCGTTCAAGATTTAAGGGTGAAAAAGTATGCTGTCAAATTCCGAGCCTATGGAAGAAAACACCTCTGAGCAATTAACAGCTAAAAATTACTGGGAGACTAACCCAACAGCCGGAATTCCCAAGCAAGGTTATTGGTTGTCTAATCCGATTATTGAAGCAGCTATAAGCCATCGGTTGTCTGGTGGTAAGACTCATGGTTATTGGCTAAGCTGGTTAGTAAATAAATTTTTCAAAAAACGACGATTTGACAACCTTTTGTCTATTGGTTGCGGTGTCGGTAATCACGAGATTCTGATGGCTAAATTAGGATTGGCTAGTCAAATTGATGCCTTTGACTTTTCTGAAAGTTCTTTAGAGATTGCTAGACAAGATGCCGCCACAGCGGGAGTAGATATTAATTTTTATCAAGATGACTTTAATTTATTTACGATTGATGATAGTAAGAAATACGATCTAGTTTTTTGCTCTGGTTCCCTGCATCACGTCAGAGAACTAGAACGATGTTTATCAATTGTTCGGAAATGTTTAAAACCAGATGGATATTTTATTGTTAATGAATACATAGGAGATTGCTACAATATATACAATCAAAATCAAGAGGATTTGATTAATCGCATTTACAAATGTTTTCACTACACGCTAAGATCGGGAACAACTGAAATATTTGCTAGTCCAAGTATTGAGAGAGTATTTGCGAAAGATCCTTCCGAAGCAGTTCGGTCAAAGCTGATACTGCCGTTTTTAGAATTCTACTTTGATGTGGAAGTCTTGAATCCTGGGGGTGGGGGGTTGCTTCACGAACTTTACCCTTTGTTAGATCACTGTCAACTTTCAGATGGAGATCCGAAGAGTGGAACGATCGTCAAGTTATTGCTTGAGATTGAGAAAATCTTAATGGATCTGCCTGGAGGACTATCAAGTGATTTTTGTTTGTGTATTATGAGAAATAAAAAACCAAAAACAATGGAAATAATACCGCCTAAAGTAGATTATGAAGGGGCTTGGGATAGCTACGCCCAAGAATGGAAAGAGAATAATCCTGATCTCGCTTATTTGGGTGATGAATGGATCGGAAAAGGTGCGGGTGCGGCTAATTCGTTATCAGAATATGAATCACTGATAGAACAGGAGTTTATCGCACCGTATATTAAGAAAGAACATACGGTTTTGGAAATTGGTATTGGTGGTGGTAAAACTGGTGCGTTGTTGCTCAAATATTGCGATCGCCTAATTTGTGCTGACATTTCTAGTCAAATGCTGCAAGCAACGCGATCGCGCTTAGGTTCCGATCGCGTTTCCTATGTCAAACTCAATGGTTTAACATTAGATGGCATCGCCCCGGCCTCAGCAGATGTCTGCTTTTGTTACGATACAATGGTACACGTAGAGCCTGTAGATATATTCAACTACCTAACTCGGATTCCGAAACTGCTGCGAGGCGATCGCATTTGCGTCTTCCACCACGGCAATATTCTCAGCGAATTAGGTTGGGAAAAATTCGCCGCCGAGTGGGATAAAAACTTACTGGGAGGCAGAGATGGCACTGCATTTTCAGTAATGACTGATACAATTATGGAAAAATTTCTCAACCATTTAAACTATGAAATTATCCTAAAAAACACATCTTTAGTACCAAGAGATTGCGTCTGGATCTGCAAAGCACCAATGATTAGTCAGTAGTCATTAGTCATTAGTCATTGGTTATTAGTTATTAGTTATTGGTTATTAGTTATTGGTTATTGGTTATTAGTTATTGGTAGCCGCTAACAAATAACTAATAACTAATAACAACTAACAACAGTCAACAGTCAACAGTCAACAGTCAACAGTCAACAGTCAACAGTCAATGAAAGCACTATTTCTCCATCCAAACTTCCCCGCCCAATACCGCCACATTATCACGGCATTAGGCGCAGATCCCAAAAACGATATAGTTTTTGGAACTAAAAACGAGCGTCCAGAATGGAACATTCCCGGTGTTCGCAAAGCAGCATTTACACCCAGCCGAGAACCCAACGCCCAGACTCACCAATACGTTCGCCCTTTAGAAAGTGCCGTCATCTACGGACAAGCCGTATTTAGAATGGCCGAACAACTAAAATCCGAGGGTTTTGTACCCGATGTGATCTGTGGTCATTCTGGTTGGGGGCCGACATTGTTTGTCAAAGAAGCTTTTCCAAATACACCGCTTTTATGCTACTTCGAGTGGTTCTATCATGCGATCGGTTCCGATGCAGATTTCGATCCAGCGGAACCTTTAACCATTGACGATATGGCCAGAATTAGAATCAAAAATGCGCCGATTCTAATTGATTTATACTCTTGCGATTGGGGTTTGTCGCCGACGTATTGGCAGCGATCGCAATTTCCACCAGAATTACAACAAAAATTGTCCGTACTCCACGACGGCGTAGATACAGATTACTTCAAACCAGACCCCGGTGCCAAACTAATTTTGCCTAACTTAGATTTATCCGGCGTTGATGAAATTGTCACCTATGTATCGCGGGGAATGGAACCTTACCGAGGCTTTCCAGAGTTTATTGAATCCATCGCCTATGTACAAGAACGTCGCCCCAATTGTCACGTCGTAGTTGTTGGTTCAGAAAGAGTTTGTTATGGTCGTTCTTTACCGAATGGCGAGTCTTACAAAGACTATATGCTGAAGAAAATACCGCTAGATTTGTCGCGAGTGCACTTTGTCGGGCCGCTACCTTACGGACTATATCTAAAAGTCATTCAAGCATCGGATGTACACGTTTATTTGACTAGACCTTTTGTGCTATCTTGGTCAATGATTGAATCCCTATCAACGGGATGTTTAGTCATCGGTTCCGACACAGGGCCAGTCAGAGAAGTGATTCGCGATGGAGAAAATGGTTTGTTAGTTGATTACTTCTCGCCGAAACAAGTAGCCGATCGCATAGATGAAGTTTTAGACCATCCTACTCGCATGGCAGAAGTTCGCGTCAAAGCCCGTGAAACAGCCTTGGAACGCTACAGTTTAGCTAAAATGTTGCCGCAACATCTACGACTAATCGAGCAGGTAGCGAATCGTTCAATGCCGCCTACAGTTGGTATGGAACCAGAACGGGAATTGGCGGCATCTTTTGCGGTGAGAATTTAATTTTTTATAATGCCATACCCTGGGTTTGAACTAAGTGTTGAACCCACGGTTTTTCAAATTATGGATTGCTAAGAATACTGACATCGGAAGGATTATTATAGGTAATTTATGATATAGTGTTTAATAGAGCTTGTTTAAAATCTGCTGCACTTTTGTAATAAATTTCAGGATTGTCGATTAAAGCGCGATCGATTACAGTAGCTAGCGGTTGAGGGATTGACGAAGTGCGATCGCAAATAGGAACCGCATCATTATCCAAAACAGCCCGAAACGGGTCTAATCCTGCAAAATTGCGAGGCGAATATCCCGTCAACATCACATACAAACAAGCCGCCGCAGCCCAAACATCAACCTCCGGTTTAGCATACTTATAATCAAGCACTTGCTGTCGCGGCATAAAACACGGCGTACCCACTTGAGAACCACTCATAGTTAAACCGCTTAAACCAGCTTGATCGAAAGCCTTTGCTAACCCATAATCCCCAATCTTAGCAACTTGTTTGCCGCCAATATTCGCCAGAAAAATATTCCCCGGCTTCAAATCCCGGTGAATCAAACCTCGTCCCTTGGCAAAACTACCATCAGCCAATCTGACATTGGGAATTTCCACATTATGAGTATAAATCAAACCATCTAAAACTTGTATAATAATAGCTACAGATTCGGCGATCGGCAAAGTGTTCACACCGCGTTTTGCCATCAAATCAACAACACTACCACCCTCGCAGAATTCCATCGTAAAAAAGAAAGTTTCATCAGCATAACCAGACTCTTTAAATTCAACCACATGAGGATGTTTCAAACATTTAGTATTATCAACTTCCCGCAAAAACCAATTCACAGCCCGCTGATTCGCCGCCACCTTTGGTAACATCACTTTCAGTGCGACTTCTTCATTTGTTTGTTTGTGTCGCGCCAAATAAACCAAACTAAAACCTCCCTTACCCAATTCTTTGAGCAAAACATAATCACCTAGAACTCCGATATTATTTTCACCACCCACAGCTTTGAACAGAAAAGCTTGGAGCATTTCCCACAGATTGGCTTGATTTGAAGGAATACTGGGGTGTGATTGTTGTTGGAGATTTTTGGCTATTTCCGGGTCAAGGGCAACAGCAACTCGAAAAGAAGTATCGCTGAGTGTAAATTCATCTCCCCCCTGCAAGTCGTATTCTGGAAATTGAATTTGAGCAGCTTCTTCGGGAGTTTGATGTGCTTCTCGCTGACCGATTTTTTTGCCATTCACAAAAGTACCATTTTTGCTACCAAAATCGCGGATACGGATATCAGGAGGATTGATATCTAGCAAACAGTGATAGCGAGAAATCGTGCGGTGTTTCTCGTCATCGGGAATATTGGGATAGCAATCTTTGGCGCGGCCAATTATGCAAGTTGTGCGGGTATCAAAGATAAATTCTTGGCCTTTGAGATTACCTGCGGTGATAGTGAGAGTAACTTTTGAACTCATTTTAATAATCGTTCGCTTCTAGTTTTGGAAATCTTGTATACTAGCGAGAAACTCTGTAGCTTTGAGAATTATAATACTTTGATAATCGCCCAAGGATAGTAAATGTTTATCACCTGTCACAATATAATTTGCATTGGCAACTACACCACATTCTAGCACCATATCATCGTCAGGATCGGCACACATACCTTTCAGGCTATTGGTGATATTCACTAGCTGAGAATAATCGAGTACCTTATCAGTAGTTGATTGAGCATCCTGGGGCGAATAGTCAAATTTTGAGAGCAGTTTTTCTTGAAATTCATCAAGGATTTCTCTGCAAGTTACAGATTGTATTAAACTATCCTTGGCAAGTTGTAGACACCGATAGGGGTTACTTCTCTGCGATAAAGTGGCAGAGATTAAAATATTCGTATCAAATACGACTATAGGTAGCATGATTAAGCTTCGTGTAAAACATCGTCAATAAATTCTTCGCGTTCTTCTTCAGTCATCGTGTCCCAATCTTTGCCACGCTTCCAGCAAGCCATTCGTGCGTTTGCTTCGCTATCTTTAGTAAAGTTACTTAACCAGCCCCACTTACTTTTGAGCAAAAATTCACATAATTCTGCTTGTTTTTCGCTAGGAAGTTGTTGGACTAATTCTAGGAGTTGTGTATAGGTTAAAGACAATGCTAATGTTGTCATTGATTCACCTCTGAGTAAAATCTGCTTTTTCAATACATCATAACACAAACAGCTATAGTCCTGGACGCGTGGGGGTTCAGAAACCGGGTTTTTTATGACAATACTTTGTTCCAACCGACAGATTCACTAAAAACCCGGTTTCTTTGATGTAGCACGGTGTTCAGAAACCGGGTTTCTTCCTAAATCGGCGTGAGGATGTTTAGATACTCGTAGAAACCCGGTTTCTTAGATTTTGCGCGGTGCTTATGGAGTTTGGAAGCTGTTGGTGGGGAGGTAGAAACCGGGTTT
>REAP01000261.1 GCA_004294385.1 Oscillatoriales cyanobacterium
GGTTGCATCGGAATGATTTAACCGCGAAGGCGCAAAGGACGCAAAGGAAGAGAAGAGAGAGATTAATACAGGACGATGAAGAGAGGAATTGATATTATTAGTGATTGCCAGAGATTTACTGCCGGAATGCCCGATGCCCCATGCCCCATGCCCAATTTGTACACGTAAGTAAGTCTTGTCTAATTGTCGCATCGACACTGTGGATTTTACGGAGTGGTCTGCATCGGATGAACTTGCTTGACCAAGACTAGGCCGATCGCAAAAGTTGGCAAATTTCACATTTCAGGCTGTTTGTCAAGAAATATAAAGCTTCCTGAAAACGGATTAGTTAAATAGAAAATACGACTTGCTGAGATCCTATACCCAAAAAATCAAGTTGATCTAGAGCAAAAATGAACTTGACAAACGCGAATTAAATTATCAGGAAGATTCAATCATTGCTCAAGGGAGAATAAATCATGGCAAATTCTGAGTTAGAAGCTATAGCAACCGCCAAGGTGGTTAAGGCCCTTCTGGTCACTGAGCGTAGTCGAAGTGGACATTTCGACCCTTCGACTACGCTCAGGGCGACGCTCCGCTCAATGACCAAAGCACCTTGGCGACTGCTATATATTGAAGATGGCTCAATAAATTAATTTTCAAATTGAGAGCTGTTTGAAATTTGTAATTGACTTGGAAATATTGCGCCAACTGCCGGCAGGAACATCAGGGTACGAAGTGGTGCGTTTTTTGGATAAGCAAGGCTTTTAGCCGATCGCCTCGGCAGACTGGATTCAGCGAAACCACGAGGTTTACGACGTTTTGACTGGTCTTTCACCTTCACTCGAAGCTGAATTTGTAGTTCAACCGTTTACTCAATCTCAAGTATTTCGACCTAAATATACAATTTTATTGTTGGTTGAAATACTAAGTGGCAATTATGCGATCGGGCATATAATCAAATGTTTAAGACATAGTAAGATTCCCGATCAGTTAATTGAGTGCGACGTTGAATATGACTAAAAAACTCCTTGATTTGAAGTGCGAAAATACTAATAATTCTGCTATGAACTGATTGAAATTTAACTCATTTTCTGATTTCAAAACTATGCAAAGCACAAGTTACAAACCGGAAATTAGCCTGAGTCCACGGGAAAAGGCGATCGCCCAATTAGTCGCCCAAGGTCTGCCAAACAAATGTATTGCTAAACGTCTAGATATCAGCCACTGGACGGTTGCTACTTACGTGCGCCGAATTTTTATCAAACTCAGTGTTTGTTCGAGAACCGCGATGATTGCACTCTTGATTCAAGAAAATTTGCTCTGGGATTAAGTAGAAGGAAGAAGGAAGAAGGAAGAAGGAAGAAGGAAGAAGGAAGAATGCTTATATAGCAAGCTTTTTAACCTCTTTCTGACGCACATTGCAACAATCGGTGCGTCAGAAAGAGACTTTCTGTGCTTCTTGATAATTTCAAACCTGACGCACCCTACAACTCAATAATATCAAATCCGGTAGCATCGGAATTATTCATCTCTCTTATCTCCCTCTGTGTTCTCTGCGTTCTCTGTGGTTAAATCATTCCGATGCAACCGGAAACAATATAACGGGCCAGAGAGCCCGTTATTATTTGCAAGTTTTAAACTTTTCTATCCGACAGCCAAAGAAGGAGAAGAACTTCTGAGAAAACTCAGTAATTCTCGATTTACAGTTTGCGGCGCTTCCTGCTGAATCCAGTGCCCACAATTCGGCACTAATTTTAGCTTAAATGGAGCAGTAATTAACCTATCTAAACCTTCCACAAGTTTGTGACTCAAAAACGCATCTTCTTCTCCCCAAAGCACCAAAGTAGGAACATTCACAGTTTCCCATTTCTGCCCCAAATTCCAAAGCCGCTGGGGGTGAAATATCTGTCGGTAATAATTCACCGCAGCCGCCAATACTCCCGGCTTTTCCAAGGCTGTCTGGTAAATCTTAGTTTCTTCCGCGCTAAAAGCTCCTTTGCGAATAGCTTGTCCTTGGAAAACATTGTGCACAAAATCTTTCAAATTTTGCTGAATCAACCATTCGGGAATACCGGGAACCTGAAAAGCAAAAACGTACCAACTTCGCCGGAGTTGATCTAAGTTGCTCGCCATTTCTTGCACGAATCGCTGCGGATGTGGAGCGTTTAAAACTGCCAAACGGTTGATTCTTTCAGGGAATTTTTGAGCTAAATGCCACGCGATAACGCCTCCCCAATCATGACCGACAATGTGTGCTTTTGTATAGCCGAGGCGATCGATCAAACCGCGAATATCTGCACTCAGCGTATCTAAATCATAGCCACTTTCTGGCTTGTCCGAGTCGTTGTAGCCCCGCAAATCCGGCACCACAACCTTGAAATGACGCGCTAACGCAGGAATTTGGTGCCGCCAAGAGTACCAAAACTCTGGAAACCCGTGCAGGAGCAAAACGAGTTCGCCCTCGCCCTGAGCAACGCAGTGCAAACGGATATTGTTGGTTTCGACAAAGATATGTTGCTGTTCGGAATTTAAAGATTTCATATTTTGAAAATTAATTAACATTCTGGTCATACAAAAACCATAAATTGGCAGTAGACTGAAGCTGCTCACTGGTTTTCATTGCTCTTTTTTTATTGTAGCCGATCGACAATGCTAATATCTATAATCTTTTAGGCTAAATCTTTTGTTTCAGCAGCGGCTGAGCCGATTTAATAATATCACAATTTCGTCGATCGCACTGCGTACTTTTGTAGCAGACAGATCCGATTGATTTACCATAATGCTAAACACCAGCGGTTCGTAATTCGGCACTTCCACATATCCTGACAGCGCCGAAACTCCGCTCAACGTTCCAGTTTTTGCTTGCAAAATGACTCGATTTGGTGTAAGAAAACGATTTTTCAAAGTGCCACTTTCCCCAGCCACGGGTAAAGATGCACGGTAAATAGATGCAAGTGGTGAATTCGCCATTAATCTCAAAGTTTGCACCAAGGCTTCTGGACTAATTAAATTGTGTCGAGACAATCCCGAACCATCAGCTAATTTATAGGTATTCGGATTTATACCTAATTGAGTTAAAGTTGTTTTTAACTCTTTTAAACCAATTTCCATTGTATCTTGTTCTTGTGAAACAGGCATCTTGCCTGTGTCTTGTTGTTGTGGAACAGGCATCTTGCCTGTATCTTGTTCTTGTGAAACAGGCATCTTGCCTGTATCTTGTTCTTGTGAAACAGGCATCTTGCCTGTATCTTGTTCTTGTGATTGTGAAACAGGCATCTTGCCTGTTTCTTGTTCTTGTGAAACAGGCATCTTGCCTGTATCTTGTTCTTGTGGAACAGGCATCTTGCCTGTTTCTTTACCCAACAATCTCAATAAAACTTCTGCATAAACATTGTTACTTTCCCGATTAGTTTCTTTCACCAATTCTGCCAGCGGTGGCGATTCAACAGTTGCTAATTCCTGAGTAAAATTGCGATAATTAGATGCAACTAAAGCTTGTTTAACAGCAATTCCTTCCGCCGCCAGAACTTGTTGAAAATGCTGCAAAAAGTTATTAGCAGGATTGACAACTGCGACGTAAGCTGATTCAGACTCAGCACCCATTTTTAACTGTCCGCTAACTCGCAGAATCGGTTTATCAAATTCTCTACCAACCTCAACAAACTCCGACTCATTTTGTCCAACTGTCACCGAATTATTCTGAATTTGCCATTGATTTATGGGCTTTGGTTGGGCAAAAGTAACTTTCAGCGGTTGCCCGATCGCCTGCGGTGATAAAATTAGCTCGATCGCATTTTGATTGAAAATTAAACTATTGATGGGCGCGCCATAGCCAGCTTGGGCATCTTCCCACTCCCAATTCGGATTGACAGCATTACCTTGAAAATAGCTGTCATCGCCAATCAACTCGTTAACTCGACTAATTCCTCGCCGTTTCAATTGCTGAGCCAAGGATTTTAACTGAGCCTCAGCAATACTCGGATCGCCCCTACCGACAATGTGTAAATTACCATTTTCGCCACTATAAACCGATGTCTTAATCCGAAAATCAGCACCGAGTTTCTGTAAAGCAGCAGCGGTAGTTAATAGCTTGACATTTGAGGCGGGAATAAAGTATTTTTGGGAGTCGCGACTGTAGAGAGTCGTAGGAGAAGATAGGGGTTGAATCAAAATGCCCCAGCGCGATCGGCTAAATTCAGCACGATTGGCGATCGCATCTATTTTCGCACCCAAGTCTACCGCACAAATATCCCCTGAAACTGCTGGAATTTGCGCGAAAACCGCCGATGAATGACTCAGCAGCATTAACAAACTAATCGCAATTCCTGGGATTTTCATGAGTAATAAAGATGAATTCTCGGATTGAACAGCGCCTTGACAGGCTTTCCCCCCAGGAGGTGCTGTTCCACAATTAGGGGCACATCGATCGGCTTAACTCGACAATACCAGATTTCGTCTGGTGTTACTCGCACCGTCGGGCCTGTATTGCACTGTCCCAGACAGCCGCTAGCCTCCACTTTCACTCCCGAAATTGGATGGGCTTCAAAGGCAGCTAAGACTGCTGCTGAACCATTTCTCAGACAAGATTGGTGCTGACAAACTAAGATACAGCGCGCTTCAGGCTGGGATTCTGGTTTTTTCGCTTCTGATTCTAGCATTGGTCAGGATTTGTACGGTTTTTAATATATCTTAACAATTTTGAGAGCGATCGACCGATTTTATATTTTAGATTGGAGCAATACTTAAGTGGCAAATAGTTTGCTAAAATTCTCCATAGTTAATCATTGAGCCGAACGTTTACCAGTTCGACAACCTGAAAGCTCTGTAGGCATTGATGTAGGCATTAAATATGCCGCCACGCTGTCAAATCAGCAGGTCTTTGATGCACCAAAGCCGTTAAAGCAAGCGAAAACCAAACTTGCGACCTTACAGCGCCAAGCATCAAAACAGGTAAGAGGCTCCCAAAACCAACGCAAAACCTACAAAAAAATTAGCCGACTTCACGCGCGGATAGCTCGTGTTCGTTTAGATTTCCTTCACAAGCTAACAACTTATTTAGCCCAAACTTTCCAGCTAATTAAGATTGAAAGTTTGAACGTTCAGGGCATGATGGCGAATCACAAGCTGGCTGGGGCAATATCGGATATAGGTTTTTACGAGTTTAAGCGTCAACTCGATTATAAGTGCAAAATGTATGGGGCAAATTTAGTGCTGGTAGACCAATGGTTCCCTAGCACTAAGACTTGCTCGAATTGTGGCACTAAAAAAGATATGCCACTAAGCGTTCGGACTTTCGACTGTCCTGCTTGTGGCATATCTTTAGATCGTGACTGGAATGCGAGCCTGAATATTTTAAATTGGGAACCCTCGGCTTGAGGGGGATAGCCTACTTATCTTGGGATTAGCCGTCTACCCAACAGCGTAGGAAGTAAACACGAATTGTGTCTAAAGATGGCTTTAGATAAGTTTAAGTAAGTTTTACGAAGCAGATTAGCTATATGATCGAGATAAACAATTAAACGAAACGCCTATCATGTCCAAAACAGTAGCCGATTTAATGACTCGCGAACCTATGACAGCGCGAGTAGAAATGTCCGTCAAGGAAGCGATTAAGATTTTAGCCGATCGCCGAATTAGCGGCCTTCCTGTTGTAGATCACAATGATTTGTTGATCGGTGTCATCTCCGAAAGTGATTTGATGTGGCAAGAAACAGGCGCGACTCCTCCCACTTACATCATGGTACTCGACAGCGTGATTTACTTAGAAAATCCGTCTCGTTACGAGCAAGAACTCCACAAAGCTTTGGGACAAACAGTAGGAGAAGTGATGAGCCGAGATCCAGTTAGTATCACACCGGAAAAATCTGTTCAAGAAGCTGCAAAACTTCTGCACGAGCGCCATATTCACCGATTACCGGTGCTTGACACTGCTGGCAAAGTAATTGGCATCCTCACTAGGGGAGATATTGTCCGAGCAATGGTAGCTGAACTTTAATTTGCTCCTATATTGATAGGCATTGACCAAAAAAATATTTTATCAAATCTTTAGTTTGTGATTTTGTGTCAATTCCCAATTCCCAATTCCCAATTCCCAATTCCCAATTCCCAATTCCCAATTCCCAATTCCCAATTCCCAATTCCCAATTCCCAATTCCCAATTCCCTGAATCTGTTGAACAATTGCTGAATTCCGAGGATTTTGGCGATCGCCTGCGAGGAGTCAATCAACTGCGTCAACTAGAACCTGCGATCGCCTATAAACTGATTCAAAGTGCGATCGCAGACAAAAACGTCCGCGTTCGTTACGCCGCCGTCAGCCAAATGTCAACCCTCGGCACAGAGAATCTCTCGAACGCCTTAGAGGTACTAATTCACAGCTTGAACAACGACCCCGAACCCGACGTCCAAGCAGCAGCAGCCGATGCTTTGGGCGCATTGAAATTAACCGATGCTTTAGCCGATTTACAGCAAGTTTACAACAATACATCCGAGTGGCTAGTTCAACTCAGCATCGTCGCTGCTTTGGGAGAAATGGGAGATCCGAAAGCATTTCCGATGTTAGAAAATGCCCTGACTTCGGATAATGAGTTAATCCAAACCATTGCGATCAGTGCATTAGGAGAATTGGGAGACAAACGAGCCCTCCCACTGCTCCTTCCCTACGCTGGAAACGTAGATTGGCAAATCCGTTATAGAGTCGCCCAAGCTCTAAGACGACTAGGCGGTGCAGAGGCAGAGGCGGCTCTGGAAATTCTCACCAAAGATGAAGTTGAGCAAGTTGCTGTGGAAGCAAAAGGGGCATAGGGCATAGGCCAAAGAGGGCATCGGGTATTGGAAGTCGAAAATTCGTATTTCAAAGTTTTTTGCTTTTTGCGAATTGCATTTTTAAGAACAGGCTGAAAAGCCTGTTCCACCACAAAATTTAGGTTTTTTAAGTAAATTTACTGAATTTAATTGGCAAATTTATTGATTTTTTATGTTGAATCTTCTAAGGGCATTATCCGATTTACACGTCTAGTCCGTAGATTGACTTAGATGAATTGAAGATGTGGACTTAGATTCTTCAATCTAAAATATAAAATCGATTGACATCGAAATTTTGCTGGAAGCTATACGGAAAATAAGTACAGCAGTTGTAGATATTAGAGTTAGCCCATCTCAATTTTTAGAACTCCCCATGCTTGAACTAATAAATGATTCAGCGGCTCAACCTTTAGATGTCTTAAATCAAGGGGGTTTGCTCCCTGAACGTTCCGCAAGTGCAACAAATCAAAATTTTGTCAATCAAGTTCTAGAACTTACCAATTTAGAACGAACTAAACTGGGTTTATCAGCATTGACTTTGAATTCTCAGTTAGTCAATGCGGCGGCAACTCATACCGAAAACATGGCAGTGCAAGATTTCTTTTCTCATACAGGAAAAGATGGTTCTTCCATCGGGACTCGGATTACTGCAACTGGTTATAAATTCTCGGCGGCTGCGGAAAATATTGCTGCGGGTTCTTCTACACCGGAAGCAGTTGTAAACTCATGGATGAACAGTTCTGGCCACCGTGCTAATATTCTTAACCCTAATCTCAAAGAAATTGGGATTGGTTACTTTTTCTTAGCTAATGATACTGGTAGTGTGAATTTCAATCACTACTGGACACAAGTTTTTGGTACTTCTCTTAACGGTACTGTTACTCCAACTCCCACACCAACTCCCACACCAACTCCCACGCCAACTCCGACACCAACTCCGACTCCAACTCCGACACCAACTCCCACTCCAATTCTTGCACCCACACCAAGCATATCCGTATCGATCGCCTCACCGATCGCCAATGCTACAGGCGATGGCAGCCCGACGACAGCCCCCAAAAATACAGTCAGCGGTGGCAATTATTTCTTATCTGACAGTGGGGATGCTCAGTTGCCGACAAGTCCTGGGGGATTGCCAATTTTTGCCCTTTCTGGGAAAGACAATCTCACCGGAGGAGAAGGTGCAGATACTATTAATGGAATGCAAGGTGCGGATACTATTAATGGTGGTGGGGGTAATGACAGTTTATCCGGTGGCAAAGAATCTGATTTAATTGATGGGGGTGTTGGCAATGATTTGATCACTGGCAATAACGACAACGATCGCCTAATTGGAGGAGAGGGCAATGATACTCTCCGTGGTGGCAAGGAAGATGATATCTTGATTGGCGGTAATGGCGATGATTTGTTGGCGGGCGATCGGGGTCAAGATATTCTGACTGGCGGTAGTGGCAATGATACGTTTATTCTAGCCGGTGGTTTGTCTGCGGTCACTACTTTAGCAAATGCAGATGTAATCGTCGATTTTGTGGCTGGGGATAAAATTGGTTTGACTGATGGTATTGGGTTTACCAACTTGACTTTTGAGTCTGTGAACTTGCAGTTGGATGGAAGTGCAAGCGTTGTTTCTACCGCGATTAAATCTGGTAGCAATTATTTGGGAATTGTCCAAGGTGTAAGTCAAAGTCAGCTTGCATCGAGTGTTTTTATTAATGGATAATAGAGCATATCCCTGGTTTATGAAATGCTGTAGGGACACTCAAGCGTGTTCATTGATGTCAACTTAAGGTCAAACCCGCAGTCCGGCAGGGGTTGAAACCCCTGCCTCAAAGCTCAAGTCCTCTCAAGAGGACTCATGAGTTCTTCAGTCCTCTTTAGAGGACTTGTGCTATTAGACAGGGAATTCATTCCCTGGCGGACTATGGGAACCGTGGCAGACTTGGCGGGCTGACAGCTTAAAGTTGACACCTATGACACGGCAATGCCCAAGGAGTGTCAACAATCAGGTAAAACCGATAGTCCGACAGAAGTCTCAACCCCTGTCTAATAGCTAAAGTCCTCTAAAAGAGGACTAATGAGTTGAACATTCTTCTCTTCAGTCCTCTTGAGAGGACTTTAGCTTTGAGACAGGGG
>REAP01000262.1 GCA_004294385.1 Oscillatoriales cyanobacterium
TTGGGGACAGACCGACCTCTACTCGTTGGTGGTGACATCAACAAGCAAGCCGACTGATTGATCCAAGAATCCCTGTGCCTTTAGGCCAGGGAGTGTCAACCCGACGGTCATCCTGTTTCCGTGTACTGTCGCTGCTCTGGTATCCGAATTGACAATGGGCGTTTGGCAATGCTGGTGGAGGGGATGGTTGAAACTAACGATCGGATTGAACAGGAAACCCTGCGATCGATCGAGGCACTCCGACACACGACGCTGATGGTTTCGCTATATACGATCGAAGGTCTGCCATTACTGCAAAACCCCGCAGCCTTAAAATGTTATGGGGATATGCAACACCTTGACTCTGGGACTGACAACGTTTTTTTGAGCCACTTCGTTGACTCTGGGCTAGGAATTAGAGCAATGGCAGTTGCGAAGTCCCGTGAGGTGTTTAGTGTTGAGGCGCAAGTGATTACTCTGGCGGGAATTCGCTGGCACGGGATGGATGTGCGGTGTACCAATGACCCGGTAACAGGGAACCCGACGTTACTTGTGAACGAAAAGGACATTACCGATCGAGTGCAGGTAGAAATAGAACTCCAAGAATTAAGTATCGCCCTTGCCAATGCAGTTGAGGGCATCTCGCGGCTGGATATTTTCGGACGGTACATCACCGTGAATCAATCCTACGCCAACACAGCAGGTTATCAGCCTGAAGAAATGGTGGGTATGGATTGGCACAAAACTATTCATCCAGAAGATCTGGAAATGATGATGGCTGCTTATCAACAAATGCGAGTCCGGGGCCGAGTGGAGGTTGAAGCCCGTGGTATCAGGAAAGATGGTTCGATTTTTTACAAGCAATTGGTGATGTTGGCAGCCTATGATGGGCAGGAGCGAGCGATCATCGGACATCACTGCTTCATGAAGGATATCAGCGATCGCAAGCAAGCAGAAGCAGCATTGCAACAAGAGTTCGCTCGTCTGAGTATAGTGATTGCTACCCAACAGGAAATCGCCCTCCGTAATCCCAATCTAGATGCAGTCATGGCGGTGATTGCAGACAAAACTCAACATTTGACCCGCGCCGATGGAGCAGCGATTGAAATCCTGGAAGGGGATGAAATGGTGTATCGGGCGGCTAGCGGTATCGCCACCGCCCATGTGGGATTGCGGCTGAAAGTAGCGACAAGTTTATCGGGAAAATGTATTGCCACCGGCGAAATCCTACTTTGCCACGATTCAGAAACCGATGCACGGGTCGATCGGGCGGCCTGTCAGCGCATTGGGGTCCGCTCAATAGTGGTTGTTCCGTTGTTTTATCAAGAAGAACGGGTTGGTGTCTTAAAAGTTGTTTCCGCGACACCCTCTGCCTTTACAGAGTCAGACATCCAAAGTTTACAACTGATGGCTGGGTTTTTGGCTGGTAGCCTGCATCTGGCTTCAGAGTTTGATGCCAAAAACATTTTCCTCAGTCAATTACAGGAAAGTGAGGAACGGTATCGTTCTGTGATTGCGACCATGACTGAGGGCGTCGTACTTCAGCTAGCAGACGGAAAAATTACTGCCTGTAATGCTAGTGCCGAAAGGATTATCGGGTTGACGCCCGCACAAATGATGGGGCTTACATCCGTAGATTTAGACTGGCGAACCGTTCGGGAAGATGGCTCCCCCTTCCCCGGTGAACAGCATCCGGCAATGATTACCCTAGAGACGGGAAAACCCGTATCGAATGTGGTGATGGGCATTCACAAATCGGATAAAACACTGACTTGGATTTCGATTAATTCGCAACCGCTGTTCCATCTCCATCAGTCTCAACCCTATGCAGTAGTGGCTACTTTTGCTGATATTACAGAACGCAAGCAGGCAGAGGAGTTGCTCAGAAATCAGGCTGAGCGAGACAGATTAAGGGCTACGACAGATGGGTTAACACAAGTAGCAAACCGTCGCTGTTTTGATGAGCGATTGCAGTCGGAATGGCCGACTTTAGTATTTGGTCAAAAAGAGGGACAAGAACAGTTGTCCCTGATCATGTTGGATGTAGATTATTTCAAGCGATTTAACGATTGCTACGGACATCAAGCTGGGGATATTTGTTTAGTGAAAGTGGCTGCATCGGCAGCACAAGCGGTTAAACGTTCAACCGATCTGTTTGCACGTTACGGGGGCGAAGAATTTGCTGTCATCCTGCCGCATACTGATGCTGCTGGGGCGATCGCGGTTGCTGAGTCGATCCGAGAGGCAATCGGAGATTTGGCAATCCCTCACGAGCAATCTGATGTGAGTGAGATTGTTACCGTTAGCATGGGAATTGCGACTGTGATTCCCAGCTTGGGTACATCACCGGATGAACTCGTTGCCCTCGCCGATCGAGCATTATATGATGCCAAACAACAGGGGCGCGATCGGATTAACTGTGCGGTGAACCAGATGACGCCAGTTGTCTATTAGACATCTCCATAATTATTGTGGAACAGGCATCATGCCTGTTCTTGACAAGCTTTTTGGGAGATGTCTAATAGACAAAAAATGCCGATCGCCCGAAAATCAAATAAAGTGCGATCCAAAGCTCAACAAAGGACAGCCAGTGCATCTATATCTAATCCGTCACGGAATTGCCGCCGAACCCGAAGCATACGCGACAGACGAAGAACGCCCGCTGACTAAAGAAGGCACCAGCAAAACCCGGAAAGTCGCCCAGCGGCTGTATGAAATCGAAATTCAGTTTGACCTAATTCTCACCAGTCCCCTATTGCGCGCCACACAAACCGCCCAAATCCTGCAAACAGTAGGTCTGAGTTCCCAAATCGCAGAATCCGCAGCCCTAGCCCCATCAGGAGACATCCACAACTGGCTAGAATGGTACCAACAGTGGCAGGAGACAGGAAGCCGCAGCTTGGCTCTAGTGGGCCACCAACCAGACTTAGCAAACTGGGCGGAAACTTTGCTTTGGGGCAGAACCCAAGATGCTCTCATCCTCAAAAAAGCAGGTGCGATCGGCTTAATCCTCCCCGAAACAGGCTCACCCGTCGGCCGCAGCCAAATGTTCTGTTTGCTATCGCCCAAGTTTTTACTAGGGTAGAAAGCAAATAGTCACTGACTATTGTTTGTTAAGGCTGCGACACCATCTTGCTTTCTGTTGACACTCCCCGACTTAAAAGCGACGCACTGAGCGTAGTCGAAGTGTACGGGGATTCTTGGTTCGCAGACATACCTTAAAACTACCTATCCTTTCGGC
>REAP01000263.1 GCA_004294385.1 Oscillatoriales cyanobacterium
GGTTCCTTCGTTTTCATTCCCAAAGGCGTCAAATGCCCAATGGAATTGTCAACCTATTTCCGCATCAACAACGAAGATTCCGGCCAGTTCGAGCGCACCCTAATTGTTGCAGAAGAAAACAGTTCTGTATCTTACCTGGAAGGCTGCACCGCACCGATGTTTGACACCAACCAACTGCACGCCGCCGTCGTCGAATTGGTAACAATGGATAATGCCGATATCAAATATTCAACAGTGCAAAACTGGTACGCCGGCGATGCTAATGGGAAAGGCGGCATTTACAACTTTGTGACAAAGCGCGGTTTGTGTCAAGGAGTCAATTCCAAGATTTCTTGGACACAAGTAGAAACCGGTTCCGCGATTACTTGGAAATATCCCAGTTGCGTGTTAGTTGGTGACAACTCGGTGGGCGAATTCTACTCGGTAGCGCTGACAAACAACAAGCAGCAAGCTGATACCGGCACCAAAATGATCCACGTCGGCAAAAACACTCGCAGCACGATTATTTCCAAGGGGATTTCGGCGGGAAATTCTGCCAACAGCTATCGCGGCTTAGTAAAAATGGGGCCTAGTGCTAAAGGTGCTCGAAATTATTCTCAGTGCGACTCGATGCTGATTGGCGATAACGCTCAAGCGAATACTTTCCCTTATATTCAAGTGCAGAACCATACTGCTAAAGTGGAACACGAAGCCTCTACTTCTAAAATTGGGGAAGAACAATTGTTCTTCTTCGCCCAGCGGGGAATTTCCGCAGAAAATGCTATTTCGATGATGATTAGCGGTTTCTGCAAAGATGTTTTCAATCAGTTACCGATGGAATTTGCTGCGGAAGCTGATAAGTTGTTAAGTCTGAAACTCGAAGGAAGTGTCGGGTAGAATTCACAGCGCCATTATCAAGAACTGTAGGGGCGGGTTCACCAACAGCCTTAAAAGGTGCAAACAGGTTAAATAAACCCGCCCCCACCAACTCTCGTTACAAAGGAATGAGGAAAAAGAACAGATGATTGTTGAAAATAGTCAAGTAATTCTATCCGTCCGCAACTTAACTGCGAATGTGGAAGATACCCAAATCCTCAAGGGTTTGAACCTAGAAATTAAATCCGGTGAAATCCACGCTATCATGGGTCCGAACGGTTCGGGAAAAAGCACCTTATCCAAAATACTAGCAGGCCATCCCGCTTATACAATAACAGGTGGAGAAGTTACATTTTTGGGGCAGAATCTACTAGAATTACCGCCAGAAGAACGCTCTCTGGCTGGCGTGTTTCTAGCATTCCAATATCCTTTAGAAATTCCCGGCGTTAGCAATGTCGATTTCTTGCGCGTGGCTTACAATGCTCACCGCAAACATCAAGGCTTAGAAGAACTAGATGCTTTTGATTTCCAAGATTTAATCGAACAAAAGCTGGATATTGTCAAGATGAATGCTGCTTTTTTGGAACGCAGCGTCAATGAGGGTTTTTCCGGCGGCGAAAAGAAGCGGAATGAGATTTTGCAAATGGCGCTTTTAGAACCGAAGTTAGCTATTTTGGATGAGACTGATTCCGGTTTGGATATCGATGCTCTCAAGATTGTCGCCGGCGGTGTGAATCAGTTGTCAACTGCTGAAAATTGTATGTTGGTGATTACTCACTATCAGCGCTTGTTGAATTACATTATCCCTGATTTCATTCACGTCATGGAAGCTGGCAGAATTATCTTGACTGGCCCGAAAGAGTTGGCGCTGGAATTGGAAGAACGCGGTTATGACTGGGTTGTGGAAGAAGAAGCAGCAGGAGTAGGCGCGCGATGATAAATACTCAGGTTGCTACTAGAGAAATGTTTTTGGCTGGTTTGGTGAATCAGTGTGAAAAGTTGGGTGAAGCTAATGGCAAAAGTTCTGCTTACGGGCTGGATGATTTGCGCGACATTGCGACTCAATACGTTCTTTCTGCGAACTTTCCGACTGTAAAGGATGAAGAATGGCGGTTTACTGATTTGTCGCCGCTGTTGCAAATTCAGTTTAATGTGCCCCAGAGCAATCAGTCAGCAATTCAACTGTCTGATATTATTATGCCCGTGAAAGACAAGGACGATTTACCTTTAAGATTGGTATTTGTTAACGGTGTTTATGCACCGGATTTGTCAACGGTCAAGTCGTCGGAATTTTACGCAGGTAATCTATCGAATGTACCGGAAAAATATCAGGCGCGCATCACTGATGTTTTGAGCAAGCACAAACAGCCGAATGAGGTGTTTACTGCTTTGAATATCGCGGGTTTGGTAGATTCTGCGGTGGTGTTCGTGCCGGCCAATATGTGTCTTGATACTCCGATTCATTTGCTCTTCCTGACCGCACCGGGCGCATCTCCGATGATGTGTCAGCCACACTGTGTGATTATAGCTGAGGCTGGAAGCAATGTCACGCTGGTTGAGGATTACGCAACTATTGGTAATGTCGCTGCATTTACGAATGCTGTAACGGATGTTGTTGTCGGCGAAAATGCTGCGGTGAATCATGTTCGACTTCAGCGGGAAGGTTTGAATGTGGTGCATATTGGCAAAAGTGCGATCGCACAATCCCGCAACAGCCGTTATACTTGTCATGCTATCAGCTTGGGCGGCAAAATATCGCGGCACAACTTAGAAGTATTTCAGCACGGCGAAGCGACTGAAACAACTCTCAACGGTTTAACCGTAGCCTTTGGCGAACAGTTGTCTGATACTCACAGCTTGATTAATTTCAATCATCCCCACGGTACAAGCCGCCAATTGCATAAGTGCATCATCGGTAACAAAGCCCGCGCTGTATTTAACGGCAAAGTTTTTGTTCACAAAGCCGCACAATTGACAGACGCGGGACAGTTGAGCCGGAATTTGTTGCTATCATCAAGAGCTCGTGTAGATACTAAACCGCAGTTGGAAATTGTGGCTGACAACGTTAAATGTTCCCACGGTGCAACTGTCAGCCAATTAGAAGATGACGAACTCTTCTACTTGCAAAGTCGTGGTTTAGATTTAGAAAGAAGTCGCTATTTGCTCATCGATGCTTTTGCGGCGGAAATTCTGGATAAATTGCCAATTCTGGGAGTAGCAAAAATGCTTTCTACCTGCATGGCTATCCAAGGATAAAGGAATTAGCAACAGGCTAGAAGCCTGTTCCACAAATATCAATGTTTTTTGTGGGGTGGGCTTCTAGCCCGCACAAAATTAGCAACAGGCTAGAAGCCTGTT
>REAP01000038.1 GCA_004294385.1 Oscillatoriales cyanobacterium
AGCGGTCGCTAAAAATCTGATCAGATAGCGCGATCGCTTTTACTTTTGCCGATCGCACCCGAGAATGAAACAACCCTGGGTTTCAACCCCTGGCGGACTTGGGGACTAACGACAAATCCCGACGGACTTTTCAACCCCTATCAAACTAACGACCAATCCCCACAATTCCTGCTACAATAACAAAAACCAACCGCCTCACCATCTCACCAATGTTAGATAAAATCTGGCGATTCCTCAAACAATTAATTCAGCGGCTATTCCGTACAAATCCGAAAATTGAACCTCCACCACCTCAACCTGGGCCAACTTTGACAGATGCGGAATACGAGGCGAAGTTGATGGAACTTCTGGAAGAGGTGAATGAGGGCAGGGGAAGAGGCGATGTTGCGGAATTCTTAATCGCAAAACGGATTAAAAATGGTGATTTGGCGGCTTGGTTGCGGAGGTTTGGGGTGCGATTGTTGGAGGGCGCGCAGGGGAGTACAGCGTCGGGAGGCTGAGGAATGGAAAAAGCGAGGTAATGAGCAATTTATGAAAGGTGATTTTGAAGATGCGATCGCCTCCTTCGACAAAGCCTTAGAATTCAAACCAGATTATCACGACGCCTGGTACAATCGGGGCTATGCACTGAATAAGTTAGGCAGGCTAGAAGATGCGATCGCCTCCTGGGACAAAGCCTTAGAAATCAAACCAGATTATCACGAAGCCTGGTACAATCGGGGCTATGCACTGCATAATTTAGGCAGGCGAGAAGAAGCGATCGCCTCCTTCGACAAAGCCTTAAAATTCAAACCAGATTATCACGAAGCCTGGTACAATCGGGGCAATGCACTGGTTAATTTAGGCAGGATTCAAGAAGCGATCGCCTCCTGGGACAAAGCCTTAAAATTCAAACCAGATTTACACGAAGCCTGGAACAATCGGACAATAGCACTTAGAAAATTAGGAATTGTATAAGGATTAATTTTTCATTAAAACAAAGATTCTCAATAAAATGGCGCTAAAATAGTGTTAGGTAGTAGTAGTAGGGTGCGTCGCTCAATAATAATTGGAAGCAGCAAAAGTTACTCGTGGCGACGCACCCTACGCATCTACATGGTGTTAGAAATTAAGGTTTTTTGTATGGTTTTCGGACAAATATCATCATCATACCAACCAGTCAAAGCAACGGCCAAAGCATCGGCCGCATCATCGGGTTTCGGAATATAACCTAGTTCTAACTCCCGCGCCACGGCTTCTTGCACTTCCGATTTATCTGCATTTCCACGCCCAGTTAAGGCTTTTTTAATTTGGGACGGGGTAAACTCGAACAGCGGCACTCCACACTGCGCTAATACTAATGTCAAAACTCCGCGCGCTTGTGCTATAAGTATGGTATTGCCCATTTTGTAAAAGAATAGCTTTTCGGCGATCGCAACATCTGGTTTTATCTGTTCAATTACGGCGTGCAAATCGTCGTAAATGGTTTTAAGCCTCTCTCCCATTTCCTGTTTTGGGGTTGTTTTGATCACACCGCAATCAATCATGGAAACAGAATTTTGATCTAATTTTCCGACAATGTGACAGGAAATTGCGCCGTAGCCGAGGCTTGCTAAGCCGGGATCTAATCCTAAAATTATCTTTTTCATTTACTACGCTTGAAGACCTAATTGTAACTACGCCCAATTCTATGAGACTGTATGCCGAGAAGACGGCGATGCCGTGTCCCTACCCCCAAGTAATATTGTAGGGATACAGTACCAGTCTGCTAATTTCTTGAGAATTGCCAAAAAAAATCACTGGTGTGGTTGAAAAATAAATAACTGTGTTATACTCATAAATGAACTGGCCCCACGCGATTCCAACGCCCAAACCTTGTCAGGACCGGAAGGTAGCAGCAACACGGGATGCTTGTAATAGGCGTGGTCTCCGGTTCACCCAGTATTTTGAGGTGTAGGTTCTATGCCTGGTTTTGGAGATATTTTACAAAAAGCAGTTTACCTGGGCGTTGGGCTAGCTTCCTACGCTGGCGAAAAAGCAGGTAGCAAGCTAAATGAGTTGCGCGCTGAAGCTGAAAAGCTGGCGGACGAATTGGTGAAGCGGGGCGAGATGTCCACGGAAGAAGCCCGTCGCTTTGTTGATGATATGGTTCAACAAGCTCAGCAGCAACCACCCCCAGTGGAAGCAGCCGGGGATAAAAAAAGCACTGAACCGCGACTGATTGAAATTGTTTCTGAGGAAGAAAGTGCTTCCGCAAAAGATACTAAAGAGGCCGGCGGTGTAGATAAGCTGCGCGAACAGGTGCAGAATTTGCAAGATGAACTGCGACGCCTGAAGCGAGATTAAGCTAAGCTGGAAAAAGTTAGAAAATTCAAAAGGGAATTCGGAGTTTAACTCTTGAGTTCCCTTTTTGAATATCTCCCACAATTTCAAGTCAGATGTGGATGGATATCGAGCAATAGGTAATAGAATTGAGAGTAGGGTGCAGACAGGTTAAATAAACCCGCCTCCACTCGCGATAAGCCAAGGACGAAAGTCCTCACTAAAAACCAAAGTAACCTGGCAAATTCATGGAAGATTGGTCAAAAGATTTCTTTGAAGTAATGGAAAATGCTGCTTCTGAAGTAGAGCATTTTTTCAGTGACATAAACGAAGAGTTTGCTGAAATGGTGGATGTTTTGGCAAAGATGTCGGAAGAGTTTACAGAAGAAATACAAAATAATCTGATTAAGGACATTGACGGTTATTTTAGTGAATTTGATGGTTATTTTAATGAACTCATAGAACCGATAATTGAGATTTACCGCGAGTTTGATCCGCAGTTTGATGAGATAGATTTGTCGATGGTAACTTATGTAGACCCTTCGCCGACTCAGCAGCCGGCTTGTCAGGGTTGTCACAATTATCATGGTCAAGTTTATGGGGGGAATTTGTTGGTTTGTGCGATGCACCCTACTGGTGTGGAAGTTGAAACTTGTGCTGATTGGGAAGCTGACAATGATATGAATTTTTGAGAGTTTTTGAGGGGTTAATGGCTTATGGTTATGTTAATTCAGTCTCCGCCAAAGATTTCTCTGGAAGAGTTTCTGGTGCTTCCAGAAACTAAGCCGGCTAGCGAATATTTTGGTGGTGAAGTTTATCAAAAAGATATGCCGCAAGGAAAACACAGCACGTTACAATTCGAGTTTCCATCTGTGATTAATCGAGTTGGAAAACCACAGAAGTTAGCTTATGCGTTTCCAGAATTACGCTGCTCTTTTGATGGACGTTCTATTGTTCCAGATATCGCAGTATTCGAGTGGCCACGCATTCCTCTGAATGCTAAGGGAGAAATTGAAAATAGGTTTGAAATTCCGCCCGATTGGATAATTGAAATTTTATCACCGGATCAAAGTTCAACTCGCGTGATTAATAAGATTCTGTTTTGTCTTAAAAATAAGACTAAATTGGGTTGGCTGATTGACCCGGAAGAACGATTAGTCATTGTTTTTAAACCACAGCAGGAACCTGAGATTAAAGAGAATGAAGATATTTTACCTGTACTTGATGTGTTGTCTGGTTTGCAACTGTCGGCGACAAATTTGTTTGAGCTGTTAAGTTTTAGTTAGAAATGAGTTACAGTTTACTTTAGGGAATTTTGCATCTAATGGCATTTAAAGGTGAATGACTTAACAGCCAATAATTCGCAATTTGGGTTTCCGAGAATGCCGCAAACGCTACAATTACGCGAGTATCAGCGAGTTGCGGTTGCTAATTGGTTTGCGAATAATGGACGCGGTACGCTGAAGATGGCGACTGGTAGCGGTAAGACGATTACTGCATTGGCGATCGCAACTGAATTATACCAAAAAATTAACCTGCAAGTCCTGATCGTAATTTGCCCTTATTGCCACCTAGTGAATCAGTGGGCGCGTGAATCGGAGAAATTTGGTTTGCAACCTATTTTAGCTTTTGAAGATAGCCGTAGTTGGCAAAATAAGCTGGTTGCTGGTTTGTATGAAGTGCGAGCAGCCAATCGCACATTTCTGACAATTATTACTACTAATGCTACCTTAATGGGAGATAGTTTGCGATCGCAACTGCGCTATTTTCCCGAAAAAACTCTCATCATTGGAGACGAAGTTCACAACTTAGGCGCGCCCCGTTTAGGACAAAGTTTACCTCGCAATATTGGGCTGCGTCTCGCCCTTTCCGCCACGCCCGAAAGGCATTTTGATGAACAGGGAACCGAAGCTATCTTAGATTATTTCGGCCCAGTTTTGCAGCCGGAACTCACCTTAGCCGATGCCATCCGCCAGAAAGCACTGGTACATTATTTATACTATCCCATTTTAGTAGAATTAACCGCAGCCGAAACCCGCAAATACTCCTACTTAACTAAAAAAATAGGCTGGGCACTTTCGGGCGATGAAAAAGTAGAAGAAAGCGATGCTTTAACAACTTTATTAATGCAGAGAGCTCGGTTAATTGGTGCCGCTGCGAATAAGTTAATAGCTTTACGAGAATTAATGATTAACCGTCTCGATACCGCACATACTTTATTTTACTGCGGCGATGGTTCAGTGGAAGGGGCGACGCGCAAAAATAATAACCGCCAACTAACAGAAACTGCTAAGTTATTGGGTTCAGAATTAGGCTATCGAGTTAACACTTATACTGCGTCAACTCCTTCAGCAGAAAGAGAAAGATTGCGCCAACAATTTGAGAGTGGAGAATTGCAAGGTTTGGTAGCGATTCGGTGTTTGGATGAAGGCGTAGATATTCCCGCAATTCGTCATGCTGTAATCTTAGCAAGCAGCAGCAATCCACGCCAATTCATTCAGCGCCGGGGACGCATTTTGCGGCCGCATCCAGGGAAGGAAAGGGCCACTTTATTTGACATGATAGTTTTGCCGCCTGATTTGGGAAGGGAGACGATAGAAGTGGAACGCAATTTACTGCGAAGGGAATTGAGGCGGTTCTTAGAATTTGCTGATTTGGCTGACAATGCTGGAGAAGCTAGGGTGAAATTACTGCAACTTCAGAAACGGTACGGGTTATTAGATATTTGACATTTATGCAGGTTCGGTTTATGTTTGAGAGCATATAATTATGCGATCGCAGTTTTAGTTACTTGTTTAGTTTAGTTTAGTTGCGGACGCAAAACTCAGAAACCCGGTTTCTTTGTATATTTCTCGTGACGCATCGTAAAACTCCTAGAAACCGGGTTTCTCGACTCCCATGCGTAAACTCTGTAGTTTTTAAGATTAGTTCAAAAATATGACTGATAATCTGAGTCAAAGTCTGATTGTACCATTTAAATATGAAGATAGTGCGATCGTATCAATATCAACCAGCATTATAGCAGAAAAGCGTTCCTCATATCAAACTGACAAGGGTTTGAACGATGTGCAAGAACCAATTATTAGCGCGCCCTCCGAAGTACGGCAAATCATTGAGCGAGTATTGGAAGTTGAAAAAGATAAGTTATATATGAGAGCTCCCCGCCACATCAATGATGATATTTTGAAAATCATTAAGGAAGCAATTGTATGAAGTTGATATCAATTACTCTCTGCAACTTTCGTCAATTTTACGGCAAAAGTCCTGAAATTAAATTCGCCTGTGGCTATCGAAATACTACAGTCATTCACGGTAATAATGGTGCTGGAAAAACTGCACTAATGAATGCCTTTACTTGGGTATTGTACGAGGAATTTAGTGCAGCTTTTGCAGCAGTTGAGCAGTTAGTAAATAAACGGGCTCTGACTGAAGCAGAAATAGGAAAAGGAGTAGCTTGTTGGGCAGAACTTATATTTGAACATGACAACAAGCGCTACCAAGTAAAACGTCTTTGTCGCGCCTACAAAACTGAAAATACCGTAGAACATACCAAGAGCGAACTGTTTATGCAGGTAGCGGGAGATGAAGGCCGCTGGATGCCACCTTTCCAGCATCCTGATGATATTATTGGGCGGATTTTGCCGAAAAGTTTGCATCAATATTTCTTTTTTGATGGGGAACGAATCGAGCAAATTGTTCGCCATGATAAGAAGGCAGAAATTGCGGAAGCTACTAAGGAATTGCTCGGTGTGGAAGTCTTGAATAGGTCTGTCAGACATTTGGGAGAAGCCAAAAAATCTCTAGAAACAGATTTAAAACAAATTGGGAATCCAGAAACAAAGCAATTTTTAAAAGACAAGCAAAAATTTGAGCAAGAAGTTGAGCAGCTTTCGCTCCGACAAGCAGAAATTGAACAGGAATTAGCGAACCAAGGGGAGTTAAAAAAAGCAGTTAATGGTAATTTATTGGAACTTAGCGGTGCTCGTGATTTACAAAAGTTGCGAGATGAATTGGAAATGCAGCAAGACTTATTCAAACAACAAATTGTCCAGGCTACGGATGCTCTAAAACGAGCAATTTCTCTGCGGGGTTACGGGGTCTTTTTGTTGGATGCAGCGACTGAATTTAAAGCAATTGTTGGGGATTTGCGGAAAGGTGGCTCGTTGCTTTCAGGGATTCAGCGACCGTTTTTAGAACATTTATTAGCAACGGAAAGGTGTATCTGCGGTGCGGAATTAATTGACGGTTCTGAATCTCATAAAAATATTAGCACTTGGATAGATCGAGCGGGAGTTGGTGATGTGGAAGAAATGACTATACGAATTAGCGATCGCGTAGATGAACTTGATAAGCAAGTGTCTGACTTCTGGTCGGAAATTGACAGTAATCAAGCTAATATTAGTCGCAGCAGAACCGAACTTTCTAGGGTGGAAAACCAGTTAGATGGTATTCACAGCAAGCTGCGAAATTTTCCTGACGGCGATGTCAGCCGCCTGCAAAAGCGCCTGGATGAAATTGAAACTAAAATTGGCGATTTGCACCGGGAATCTGGCTCTAACCAGCAGCAGATTGAGAGTTTGAGGGTGCAGGTAGCGGGTTTAGATAAGCAAATTGACAAGCAACAAATGAATGAGGGAAAACAAATATTGGCTCAGCGCCGGATTGCTGCAACTCAGGATGCGATCGATCGCCTAATTGAAGTGCGATCGCGTTTAGAAAAACAGTTCTGTTCTCAACTAGAAAAGCGAGTACAGGATATTTTTACTCAAATTTCGTTTACTCCTTATACACCCAAATTGAGTGATAAATACGAACTGACATTAGTCGAAAATACGTCAGGGAAAGAAGCTTTGGTTGCTGCTTCTACGGGGGAAAATCAAATTCTCAGCTTGTCATTTATTGGCGGGATTATCGACGGCGTGAGAGAGTGGAGTCAAAAGAATACTTTGATGGGCCCGGATAGCAGTACGTTTCCGATTGTGATGGATTCTCCTTTTGGTAGTTTGGACGAGATTTATCGCAAACAAATTGCCAATAAATTGCCGAAATTGGCGAATCAATTGGTAATTTTGGTAACAAAAACTCAGTGGCGGGGGGAAGTTGCTCAAGAGATGGAAAGTTGCACTGGGAGAGAATATGTATTGGTTTACAATTCTCCGAAAGCTGATTGTGAAGAAGACGCGATCGAATTGGGTGGAATGCGCTATCCTTTAGTTAAGCAAAGTCCAAATGAGTTTGAATACACAGAAATTGTAGAGGTGGATTATGGTTTCTAGTTCGGCAATTACACAGGCTTTGGAAACGGATATTTGGACAAAAGCAACGTGGGAAGAGTTTCTGGCGTTTGCTGATGACTCAACTTGGGAAAAAGGCAAGTTTTATTACGATCGAGAACAAATGAGGGTAGAAATGTCACCAGTCGGATCGCGTCACGGGCGTCACAATTCAATTATTCCCTATGTAGTTATTCTGTTTGCTGCATTGAGAAATATCCGAGTAGTTCAATTTACTAATACCAGTTTTCGCAAAGCAGGTATCAGAGAGTTTCAGCCGGATTTAGCTTACTATATTGGTTCAAATTTGAGAGTTCCTCCTGATAGCAATTCTGTTGTTGATTTAAATCAATACGATCCGCCTAATTTGGTAATAGAAATTGGCGCATCTTCTTTTAGTGATGATTTGGGTAACAAGCGGTTGCTTTATGAAGACGCAGGAATTAGCGGGAGTGGAAGAATTCAAGAGTCGCGGGTTTTACCTGGGCTGGAAATAGCTTTGGTTGAGGAAGCTTTAAATCGGAGTCTGACACAAGATGATGGGGAAATCAATCGCTGGTTGATTCAAACTTTTAGTCAAGGTTAAAGGAGTGTTTGAGGTGGATAAAGAGTATAATAAGTTGGTGCGCGATCGCATTCCTGAAATTATCCGACAAAGTGGTATCGAATGTGAAACTGCTGTTTTGTCAAATGCAGAATACTGTCAAGCTTTGCGACAGAAATTGATTGAGGAAGCTGGGGAAGTTGCGGAGGCTGACGGGGACGAGTTAGTGGCTGAATTGGCTGATTTATATGAGGTTATAGATGCGCTGATGCTGAGTTATGGCATTTCGGGCGATCGCATTTTGGATGCACAAGCCAAGCGCCGCGAAACCAGAGGCGGTTTTACACAAAAAATCATGCTGTTACGGACAATGTAAAAATTATCTGCGTTAATCTGTGTTTATCTGCCTCACATCTGCGGTTCCTTTATCAACAAATAATCCCAATGGCTGCTAACCGAATTAGAATTGCTAAAGATAAAGCCGATTTAGTTAAATCATTAATTTCATCAGAACATAAATCCTCACCTTTCCAGACTTACGCTGATGTCATCGCCTTTGCCGCATCCTTGGGAAATAAGCGGAAAAAACGCTTACCTTTGGGAGATATTTCTAAACGAGAACCTGGTTCGATCGATCTTGATATTTTTGTATCAAGGGGTTATGATATGGCGATTAAATTAATTGCGATCGCCGAAACCAAAAATCCTCAAATTCTCTCCCACCTTGATGCAGAATTAGAAGCAGAACGCTTGCAAATTTTTGAAGAATATGCTAATGGGGGATTGGAAATTCTGCGAGAAGAATTGCGGGGTGCGGCCGATTATAGCGATCGGCTTTTGTTGATTTTAATCTCAGAAAGAGACAAGCAACATCAGTCAAATGAAGAATTCGATTTAAGCAAATTCCTATTTTGAATTAACTAGAATTATGATTCATAGACTTAACTTATCCGGTTTGTCGCATTGATTATATTTGGTATTCACAGCATTGGGGTGCTAAGTCTAGTTCGGTTTTAGAAGCAATGGAATCAGATCATTTACCCGTAGCAGCGGAATTGATTTTGTTAAAATGAAGCGGTATAATGTATTTAAATTGATTTGCTGATAAATAGTAGCAGTTAGTCATCTAATAAAATTGAGAGGCACATCCATGCAAATTAACCTCACCATTACCGATCGCCTAGAACAGCAACTTCTTGAGAAAGCTAGCCAACTCAACCTGCCCATCGAAACCCTGATTTTGGAATCGCTGCGCCAACTGTTTCAAGAAGACGAAGAAGAGCTATCTAAAGAAGATATCCTCAACAGTCTTCGGATTGCGCTTCAGGAAGTAGAAGACGGTAAAGTTCACCCGATCGCAGAACTTTGGGATGGTATTGATGTCTGAACTACCCACTATCCAGGTTCTGTTTGCCGATCGATTCAAGCGCCAACTCAGAATCCTCGCTAAACGCTATCGTCAGATTCAAACCGACTTGCAACCTCTCCTAGAGCAGTTACAAGCAGGCGAATGTCCAGGCGATCGCATTTCTGGTACAGGCTACACCGTCTTTAAAGTAAGAGCCAAAAACAGTGACATTAGTAAAGGGAAAAGTGGAGGCTATCGCATTATTTATCAAGTCACATCAACCACTTGTTTCATCTTGCTCATCATCTATGCCAAATCTGACCAAGAAACGGTTGCTGTAGAAGAAATTAATGATACTATCGATAACTTCCGCAATCAGCAACAATCAAAACTTAGCTAAGCACCGGTGGTAATCCCACTTCTTTTGGATGGACAAACCTGCTATTAAAACTAACAGCTTTATCCTCAAAAGTCCTCGCTTGGGCAACCGCTTGTCGCAAATGAGCTCGATCCATATCATCCCCAATTCCCGCTACCAAATAGACAATTAACTTCGTCGCTAAATCCTTCCCAGAAACTAGCATTCGCTTTTTGTTCGGATCGTACAAAATGCCATACCACGCCGACTCAGGATTGTCCATGTGGCTAAATCCTTCATCGACATCGTATCTGCGGAGTTTGTCGAAAATAGATTTCAGCGAAAGTTTCTTCCTAAATACTAAAATTCCTAAAGCATTAGCTAAAGCAACTTGACCGACTGGGCGAAACAAAATATTGCCCTCGCCACCAGGCTTTTCAAAACTAAATCGGCGCAATTCTGTGGTTTCTTCGCCACTTTCAATTCTTTGATAGCTAGGCAAAGTTGCTAAATGATCGAACAATTTCTTAAACTCTTCTATTCCCTCTTTGAGTTCTTCATCTTCGGGGCGCATGGGAATCAAACCTTTTCTTTCCGGCTTCCAATGAGGGAATTTGTATTCTAAATACCGTTCCGACATATCTTGCAATGCTTGCAATGTGGTTAACACAGTTGATTTGGCTGCGACTGTCGCACTGTCCCAATTAACGCGGGGATTTCTATCATCTTGCTCTTTTAATAAGGGATGGGTGACAGCAATTTTGCGGGCGCAAATCGCAAATCCGTTGTCTTCATTTAATAATGCTAATTGTCCCTGACTTAGGGTGACAGCCATTAGGTTAACGTGCACAAAGATCGATCGCACGCGCCGTTGTGCTTGCTGCCGCGTTTCCCCCACCGCAGCCGCCGGGATAAACTCAATTCCGATTTTTTCGTGAGCTAATTTATACACTGTTTCGGGGTCGATTTGATACTCTTCGGCTAAATCTTCGAGGGTGATTGCAGCGCCGACTGGTTTTTTATTTTTGTTGTATCTTTGGAGGATTCCGGTTTTAATTAAACTCATTAAACCTTGAACTCCCATCAGCCGATGCTGGCCATCTAAGGCAAAAATTGAAACTTCTTTAGAAACATTCAATAGTCCTAAATTTTGGTTTTTATCAAAGGATGTGAATTCAGCGGCTGATTTGGTTGCGACACCGTTTTTATCCCATTCATCGGCTAGAGGATTGTCTACCCACGGGGGACTGACGACTACTAAAACTGCTGGGAATTTGTGCGATTTTCGGGCTGCGAGATATTGAGTAAGGGCTGCTTGGCGTGACCAATCTAAGGGGCGCTGGATGATTTCGTCGATGGTTTCGTCGTCGCGGACTATGTTGTTAGTTTGGAGGTCGAATTTTTGCCGAAAAAGTGGCATATGTGAGGCGAAACGGACGCGGGAATCCAACCATTCGAGGGTGACTGAACCGATGTAGGCTTCGCTATTTCCCATCTGGGTTTTTTGGACGAAAATGCGATCGTCCTTTCCTAAATAATTATCTAATAACAGTGCGATTTCTTGTCTTTCGCGGTTTTCTTTTTCCAAAATTATGTTAGCGATGTCATCCGCTGGGTTGGTGTTCATCGGCAGTTTTTATATTATTTGGGTATTTTTTCAAAAATTATCATATATTAAAGTTTATGTCAAGGGTTGTTTTTAAAAAAGTTTTGTGAAACACTTAAAATGCTAAGGATTTCAAAATCATATATCATGTAATGTCTTATTTGTCAATAGCTGATTTGCGATCGGGCTTGATGCAGATGCGTCTGGGTCTCACGCGCCACTGTCCGAGTCCGCCAGGGGTTGAAAACCCGCGACCATCGCCCGCCAGGGGTTGAAACCCCTGTCTCATAGCGAAAGTCCTCTGAAGAGGACTGGATACGGATCAATTTCGAGGTTTATGTTTAGTCGGTTTTAACCGACTTTCGCTATGAGACGGGGGTTTCAACCCCCGGCGGAATGTCGGGGAAGCGAGTTAATTGACGATCGCACTTGCTTCTGAATAATCACCGTGACGATGACGCAAAGTTGGTGAAGGCGGTTGTTAAGCAGGTTGAGGTTTTCCGGTGTTTGACTGAGATGGAGAGGGGGAGTTTGAATGGGCGATCGCCCAAATTGTTTGCGCTAAGTGCGATCGATCGTGCTATCATGGCTTTGCTGTTAAATATTGAGAGCAGCAAACAGGCAAAACCCTCTCGTTACCGCGCCACAAAAGAGGAAAAAGAGGCAGAATTTGCTCAAAAAATACAACTCGCGGTTAGTTATTGGAATGCGGTTAGCAGTTTTATTCCCGATTGGCAATTAGTTCTGCACAAGCAAGTTGCGGCGGGGGAAATCCGGCGGGATTGCGTGCACTGTCACAGTGTTGTGCTTGAGAGTTTGGGGGAAGTTGGGGCGAGTTTGTTGTCTGCTTTTCCTGAGTGTTGGGAGGAACGTTTGACTGCTTTGCGCGAGGTTGATTGGTCGATTTCTAACCCTGATTGGGAGGGTGGGATTTTGGTAAAAGGGAGGGTTTCTAGGTCTAGGGCGAGTGTTAGTTGGATGACTGATTATTTGAAAAATCGGTTGGGTTTTGGAGCTGACATTAGAAGAGGATCACTCAAAAAATAAACTGCTTAAGGCAGGAGATAAACGCAGATGAAAGCGAATAATAAATATTGATTGCTTACCATCTCAGTTGGCTTTTGACTGCTTCAACTGCATCTGCTATAGCACCTGCACCCCAAGATATAGTCAGTGTTGTTTTCCCATTTTTTGTGTTTTTCCTCACTACATTGTTATGCCAAAGATTATTCGTTCTAGACCAATCTAGCTGAGCTAGTAGCAAAATTTTTTGGGAGTTGAAGGAATTACTTTTCGGCTCCCAAGTACAGTAAAGCAAGCGCCCTAAAATTTCTAAACCCACACTCACCGCTAAGAGACATTCTTTCTTAAAGTTAGTCACTTCCTCTACAGTCAATTTTTCGATACTTGTATCAAAAATATGTCGTGTATGATTGCATTCTGAGAAAAATACATTGAAGGAATTAGCTAAGGCATTAAACGTTTTTTCAATTTCTTCTGGAGTGTCAAAATCTTCAAGTTCATCTTCTGGATTGTCAACACAAGCGCAACTTACGGCTCTAGCTATGTAATTGGTTGTATATATTAACTTATCGTTTTTAGGAGATTTATCTAATCTATTTGTTTTTCCGCGAAACATGGTCACTTCTTCTATCAATCTGTTAGCAATACCATCCCTCCCCGAATATTCGCTAAATGAAACAGACAAAGATTTTTCAACTGGCTTGGCTTGAGCTAAATCGCGAAAATCTAATTGACACTGTTTAAAATTATCCTCTAAAATTAGAGTTATAGGGAAAGATTCGTTTTTCAATAAAGTTTCATCGGTTTTCATTAAGTCTCTAATTGCCTTTAGACGGTGCTGCCCATCAATCAAATCTAATTTCACTATTTGCGGAATGACAACTATGCAAAACCCCATACCCAATTCTTCAACTGTAATCATCTCTGGGGCTACATTTGCTGTAAAGCTCCCTAAAATCCACTTTTTACCTTTTTTCAAACGCTTACCAATATATTGTTTAATGTCATCAGCATGACCCTTGATTTCTGGGCGATCCTTACCAGAAGCTGGATTATTAGCACTAGCGGGTTTAGCTTGAAGAAGATTTGGTAAATCTTTAGAAGGTACATTAATTTGCAGCATAGTCCGTTTGCCGCACTCAAAAATTAACGCCGGATAGCGCCGATCGCGGTGGTACTTGGCGAAGTAGGGAGCAAGTAACTCATCAATTCCTGGAACTCGATCGGACTGAGTAGGGTTATTATCAGACATATAGGTTAAAAAAATTGTGTAGTGACATAATTTTACATTACAAACCGTATAAATATAAACTGTCAGGGATACTATTTCTCGCCACTGGCAAACAATAAAACAAAAAAAATAATTTTTATAAGGCATGACATTATATCGTAAACTATTAATATAGAGGATAGGAGCTTTCAGATATGATTCAAACTCAGCAGATGTCATTACTACCGGGTCGTAGCGTTACCGAATTAATAGAAGACATAGAGTTGCTAACTCAGGAAGTCCAAGAGTTATATTGTCTTGACGATATCCCCTGGGTAATTGGATATAGTGGGGGAAAAGATTCGACGGCAGTAGTACAGCTAATTTGGAATGCAATTGCTAAACTTCCCCAGTCTAAACAAACTAAAAAAATTGATATTATTACCACTGACACTCTGGTAGAAAATCCGATCGTATCTACATGGGTTCGGAAGTCTATTAAGCAAATGAATATTGCTGCTATAGAACAAGAAATGCCGATAGATACTCACCTGCTACAACCAGAGTGGACAGAAACTTTTTGGGTAGGTTTGATTGGTAAAGGATACCCAGCACCAAGAGGTAAGTTTCGTTGGTGCACCGATCGCCTAAAAATATCTCCATCTAACCGTTTTATTCGTAATGTTATTCGCAGTAGCGGTGAAACTATACTTGTCTTAGGGACTCGTAAAGCTGAAAGCACAAAGCGTGCTCATAGAATGAAAAAAATGGAAGCTAGACGGGTACGCGATCGCCTAAGCCCCAATATGAACTTACCCAACTCTCTGGTTTATAGCCCAATTGAAGACTGGCGTGATGATGAAGTTTGGCTTTATCTAATGCAGTGGGACAATCCTTGGGGATACAGCAACAAAGATTTGTTCGCTATGTACCGGGGTGCGAGTGCTGATAATGAATGTCCCCTAGTTGTCGATACTTCTACGCCTAGCTGTGGCAGTTCTCGTTTTGGGTGCTGGGTGTGTACAATGGTAAGTCAGGATAAATCGCTAACAGCGATGATTCAAAATGATGAAGAAAAAGAGTGGTTGCAACCTCTACTAGATTTCCGTGTAGAATTGGATGTTGAAGATAGTCGCGATCGACGTGACTTTCGGCGACGCAATGGAAATGTTCAACTGTATGAGCGTAATTTAGAGGGTGAAATAGCTATTGAGCCTATTCCCGGTCCTTATAGTAAAGAAGCGCGTGATTATTTATTGAGGCGACTTCTTTCTGTTCAAACTGAAATTCGTTTTAAAGCACCAGAAGAAATGCGAGATATTACCTTAATAGCCCCGGAAGAACTTAGCGAAATCCGTCGCATTTGGCTAGAAGAAAGACACGAATTTGATGATAGTTTACCCCGAATTTATGAAGAAGTCACCGGCGAACCTTTTGAAGATTCCCGCCCCGCTGCGGAAAGAAAACTTTTGGGTAGCGACGAATGGACTGTACTCGAAGAAATGTGCGATGACAAAATGCACCTGGAATTAATGGCAAAACTCCTAGATACGGAACGCCAATACTACACAAAACCCCGCCGTACCGGTGTTTATGGAGATTTGGAAAAATGCTTTGAAACCAGTTCGCGATCGCAGAAAGAAGCCATTGGTAACGCCCACTATCAACGGAATTTGAAAAAAGCAGTCGAAGATGTGAAAGCAAATCCGGCCCTGAATATTCAGCAAGTCAAAAATGCGATCGCCCAAACCAACATTTCTGCAACCGATGCTACCGTTGATATTGCCAAACTTAAGCAAGAATTGGAAAGTAGCAGCAACGAAGACAAGCAGTTGTCTTGGGCGGATATCAAATATTCAAGTCCAGATGTAGGAGCGGGAAATAGCAAAGATTAGCACGCGCTAGCCTGCGGTTCAACCCTAAATTTGTTGACAACCACCCGGAGCGATCGCATATAATAGGTTGTCAACTAACCGCAGCATTACCAAACCCTCATCGTTTAAATTAAGAAATTTTTACGACCATGATTGACCCTAATATTCCCCATCAGGATCTTACATACAGCATCATCGGCTGTGCAATGAGAGTACATCGGAGGACGCAAAAAGGTTTAAGGGAAAAACATTACCAAAGAGCCTTTGATGCAGAAATGCTTGAATCAGGTTTGACAACAGAAATGGAGTATCCCAGACAAATTTATGACGGTGAAGTTTGGATGGGAATCCTCTATCTAGACCATTGGGTGAATGAAGGTATTGTAGTAGAGGATAAAGCCGTGAATTATCCAATGACCGATAAAGATAAAGCTCAAATAATAGCTTACTTAGCCGCTACAGGAGCGCAAGTAGGTTTATTTATAAACTTTGGACGCAGCAAATTAGAATATCACCGCATCCTCCCACCAAAATCTGTACAAGGTTGGCAGAAATACATTCAACCATACTTGTGGAGGCCGAAAACAAGTGGCAGGGGTTGGACAAGAGGAAGTGCAGGAACATACGAAGAAACAGATGCCGAACTCCCATTACCTCCCAGCATTCAGCCTCAGAAACAAGAGGAAGATTCAACCGATGTGATTTATTGGTAGCAAGGGGAAGAACGGTTAGCAGCGGATTTTGTAACGGATGTAGCGGATGATTAGCAACGGATTCGGTAACGGATTTAACGGATGATTAGTCACTGATTAATTATCAAATCAAATCAAATCCCTTCCTAATATTTTCCCACCCACCAACAACCCATCCGTTAAATCCGTGACCAAATCCGCTGCGAACCGCCGCCCCCACCAACAACCCATCCGTTAAATCCGTGACCAAATCCGCTGCGAACCGCCGCCCCCACCAACAACCCATCCGTTAAATCCGTTACAAAATCCGCTGCTAACCGCCGCCTCCCCACCAACCAACAACATCTACATCCACCATGCAATTCCTCGAACTCGTCCTCAAAAACTTCGGCCCCTACGCAGGCATCCAAACCATCAATCTCCGCCCCGAAAAAGACGGAAATCCCTGCCCAGTCATCCTATTTGGGGGCATGAACGGCGGTGGCAAAACGACCCTGATGGATGGTATTCGCCTTGCCCTTTACGGCGGCAGAGCTCAATGTTCCACCAGAGGAAATTTAAGCTATAGCGACTTTCTCAATCAATCAGTCAATCGCCATACTCCACCATTAGACGATACCCGCGTTGAATTAATATTTGAACAAGTCCAAGACGACAAATTAACGCAATTTAAAATAGTTAGATACTGGACAAAAAACGATACTAAAGACAACTTAAGCATTCTCATATACAGCGAAGTAGTCAATGATTGGTGGTCGGATAAAGCGATTACTAAAACCTGGGATGAATATATCGAAACCCTTTTGCCTGTGGGGATATCTAACCTATTTTTGTTTGACGGCGAACAAGTAAAAGAATTAGCTGAACTAGAAACTCCGCCGGAGTTCGTTGTTGGGGCGATTAAATCTCTTTTAGGCTTAGAATTAGCAGAACGCCTTGCAGTCGATTTGGAAATATTAGCCGGTCGTAAGCGGAAAGAAATCGCTGGAAAAAAAGACTTGGTAGCTTTAGATAAAATTGAGGGGATATTCAAGGAGGTTACTGCTAAAAAAGACTTGGAAACAGAAAAACAAGCCAGCTTTAAAACCGCATTAGATAAAGCTCAAAAAAATCAACAACAAGCATCAGATAAATTTGTTTCTCAAGGTGGGAAAATTGCAGCCGATCGCAGTCAACTAGACATACAACTAAACAACTACAGAAATCAGGCAGAAAAAACCCGTCAAACCATGATGGAATTAGCCTCAAATACGCTACCACTAGCCCTAATTTCTCCCCTGCTAACCGCAGCGAAAATTCAAGCAGAAACAGAAGCTAGTCAGCAGCAAGCAAAGATTGCCCAAAATGCGATCAAAAAAAGAAGCGATCGCCTTCTCAAATATATCGCAGAAATCTCGTTAAATACCCAACAGCTAGATCAGATTCAAGACTTCATCCGCCAAGAAGACAAAGAACTCGAACAGCAAGCGGGAACAGACATTTCGCCCTGGATGAATGCCGATGACAACAGTATTCAGCAACTAGAAAATCTGCTTAGCTATCAAATTCAATCCCAGCAAACAGCCACCGCCCAACAAATAGCAGAAATCAAAAACATCGAATCAGAAATCGACTTCACAGACAGACAACTCGCGGCCGCAGCATCCCCCGAAGCCTATGATAAACTAGAATTAGCAGTTAAAAATGCTCAAAAAGCAGTCGCTAACGCAGCCGCAGACTTGGAGTCAGCTAACCGCCGTATCGACGAATTAGACAAAGAATTAGCGAACAATCAAAAGGAACTAGAAACCTACAGCAGCGAATATATTACCATCAGAAATAGCCAACATATCATCGCATCTATCACCAAAGCCCAAGCCACTCTCAAACAGTTTAAAGAAAAACTGACTCTCAAGAAACTCAACAAACTCGAAGTAGAAATCACTGACTGTTTCCGTTATCTCCTGCACAAAACTGACTTGGTGCACAGGGTTGCGATCGACACTCAAACATTTAGCCTCTCAATTTACGATACTGAAGGCAAACAAGTACCGAAACACAGACTTTCTGCTGGGGAAAAACAATTGCTGGCGATCGCATTTTTGTGGGGATTGGCCAGAGTATCGGGTAGATTGTTGCCAGTTGCGATCGACACTCCCCTGGGCCGCCTAGACTCTTCCCACAGAAACAACCTCGTCGAACGCTATTTCCCCTCGGCCAGCCACCAAGTCATTCTGCTTTCTACCGACACGGAAATTAGTAAAGTAGAATATGATAAGCTGCAAGAATTGGAGGCGATCGCCCACAGCTACCTACTTAAGTATGATTCTAGTAAGCGTCAGACTACTGTGGAAGAGGGTTATTTTTGGTAGATTGTTAGATGTGGGATTTTTTTGAACCGCAGATGGGGGCAGATGAACACAGATGGACGCAGATTGGAACTTATGGTAGAGTTTGAAATATGGGATTTTTTTGAACCGCAGATGAGGGCAGATGAACACAGATGAACGCAGATTGGAACTTAATCAGATTACGGAAAAAATTATTGGGTGTGCCTTTAAGGTAGGAAACACTTTAGGTTTCGGATTTTTAGAACAAATTTATCAGAATTCCTTGGTTCATGAACTTCGCAAAACAGGAATGTTGGTTGAACCTCAGTTTACGGTTTATGTTTACTACGATGATATAATTGTTGGGAAATTCATACCAGATGTGTTAGTAGAAAGATCCGTGCTTGTAGAACTCAAAGCTATCAAATCACTCGGTGAAAGAGAAACAGCACAGTGTCTCAATGCCATAAAAGCTACAAAATTAAGCATCTGTCTGCTAATCAATTTCGGAAACCCCAAAGTAGAAATTAAACGAATAGTCCACAACTTCTAAACCGCAGATATAATCACTCTTACTATCTGCGTTCATCCGCGTTAATCTGCCTACATCTGCGGTTACAAACATCATAAACTCATGGAACCACCAGTCGATCGCATCCACCTCTCCCAAACAGGCAAAGACCAACTATCCAAACTGAAACGATCGACCAAAATCGATCGATGGAACATTTTGTGCAGGTGGGGATTTTGCCGATCGCTCGCCGAACCCAGCATACCATCCCCAGTACCGATTCCCAGCGACAGCAACGTCGAGTTAAGCTGGGAAGTCTTCGGTGGCGACATGGCAGATGTTTTGATAATTGCGCTCAAACAGCGCTGTCACCAAGATAATTTGGGAACAGAAAAAGAAACTTTAGCCAAACAATTTCGCCTGCATTTACACCGTGGAATTGGTTATTTGGCTGGCGATCCAAATATTAAGAAAATTGAAGATTTGGTGGCGATCGCGCTATCGCCTGAGAAATTAAGAAATTAAACGAACCGCGAAGACGCGAAGGACGCGAAGGGAAGAAGGAAGAGAAGGGATGAGTTTACAATTTATTTCAGTAACAGCGGGAAAAAATGACCCACTGGGCCTTGACCTTCTCCAATATCTAAAGCATATTTGAGAGCTGTAGTAACATAATTCTTAGCCGATGTCACCGCTGTAAATAAATCTTTACCTAATGCTAGATTAGCGCAGATCGCAGCACTTAAAGTACAACCAGTCCCGTGAGTATTCAGAGTATCCACATTCTCGGTTTTCAATACATCCAACCGCGTACCATCAAACCACACATCAACCCCGCGTAAATCTCCCTTCATTCCGCCACCTTTCACCAAAACCGCTTTTGCACCCAAACTGTGGATTTTCTCCGCAGCCGATCGCATATCATCCACAGAATCAATCTCTAAACCGCTCAAAATAGTCGCTTCAAACCGATTTGGAGTCACAACAGCCGCCATTGGTATCAAAATATCCTGCAAAAATGCGATCGCCCCGTCATCAATCAGTCGATCGCCCGATCGTGATACCATCACCGGATCAACAACCAAATTCTGCAAATTCCAACTCTCCACCTGGGAAGCAACTACCGCCATAATTTCCCGATTCAGCAACATCCCAGTCTTCACAGCATCCACCCCAATATCCCCAACCACCGCCTCAATTTGAGCCTTCACAGCCTCCGCAGACAAAGCATCAACCCGCATCACACCCAAAGTATTTTGAGCCGTCACGCAAGTCAGAGCACTCGTACCGTGGACGCAGTGAAACGCAAAAGTCCGCAAATCCGCCTGAATCCCAGCCCCGCCGCCACTATCAGAACCCGCCACAGTCAAAGCCACAGGAATCTTCGATTTCATCATCTTCACCACCAGAGATCGACACAAACACAGATCCCATCTTATCCGCGTTCATCCGCGTTCATCTGCCCCATCTGCGGTTGCAAAATTAGCTATGATTAAAAAGATTGTAAAGTATTATTTAAAACACTCATGAAACTCACCAGAATTGACCTCAACTCTTGGATTTTCCACATAGCAGGCCAAACCATCCTCGTCGATCCCTGGCTAATTGATCCCCTCGTATTTTATGGTCAACCTTGGCTGTTCACCGCCTACCACAACACCCCTGTTGCTTTCACTCCCGAAACATTACCGCCGATCGACCTGATACTAATTTCCCAAGGCTTAGACGACCACTGTCACAGACCAACATTGTCCAAGCTCGATCGCACAATTCCGGCGATCGCCTCACCCACCGCCGCCAAAGTCCTCAGCAGTTTAGGCTACACCAATATCACAACTTTGACAAATTGGCAAGAGTTTAATTATCAAGAAAAGTTACAAATAACTGCCGTTCCCGGAGCCGAAATCCAGCCCGGACAAGAAGAAAACGGCTACTTACTCAAAGATTTAAGCAGCGGCGAGACACTTTATTACGAACCGCACTTACCACCATTAGAAAAAGTTAAACAGAAAATAGACACAGTAGACGTCGCGATCGCCCCCATCATCGGTCAAATCTTCCCATTCCTCGGACAAATCATCATGGGCCCATCTCAAGCCCTCAGCCTCGCCCAAACCCTAAAACCTCGGTTTTTTGTACCCACAACTATGGGAGACATCAGAGCCACAGGCATTTTACCAATGTTAGTGCGATCGATCGGCAGCATCCCCGAATTTCGCGACTTACTCACAAAATCAGGACTTGCTACCCAACTCCTCGAACCCCAACCAGGACAAACCTTGGAGATTTTAGAGTAGGGACACTCAAGCGTGCCCAAGGAGTGTCAACTTAACGTATAACCAATAGTCCAACCGGGGTTGAAACCCCTGCCTCAAAGCTAAAGTCCTCTCAAGAGGACGGCAGGAGTTCTTCAGTCCTCTTTGAGAGGACTTTAGCTATTAGACAGGGAATTCATTCCCCGTCTCCTCATTTAGGACACGGCAATGCCGTGTCCCTACGGGGATTGATCGATCTTAATCCCAAATCCCAAATTATCTCGGAGGTCTTCGGTTGCGTAAAAACTCAGGAATATCCAAGCCGAAATCTGGTTTCGGTCTACTATCCTGCGTCTGCTGAGCTGGAGTCACCTGAACAGTCGCAGCCCGCCAAGGAGCATTAGCATTTTGCGTCCTACTCACCGGCTGCTGCGCTAGAATTTCCCCCGAAAAACCAGTAGCGATCACAGTAATCTTGATTTCGCCCTGAAGTCGTTCGTCAATCACCGCGCCAAAAATAATATTGGCATTGGGATCGACCACTTCATAAATCGTCTCAGCCGCCGCATTCACCTCATGCAGCGTCATGTCAGTACCACCAGTAATGTTGAACACCACACCTCTAGCGCCTTCTATAGACGAAGCCTCCAGCAAAGGCGAAGAAATCGCCTGCATCGCCGCTTCCCTAGCCCGTGACTTGCCAGAACCCACGCCAATACCCATAAGGGCAGAACCTGCATCCGCCATGACTGCGCGCACGTCAGCAAAGTCAACGTTTACCAAACCAGGAATAGTAATAATGTCGGAAATACCCTGAACCCCTTGGCGCAGGATATCGTCAGCAACTCGGAAAGCCTCTTGCACAGGCATTTGTTCGGAAATCACCGACAACAGCTTGTCGTTGGGAATCACGATCAGCGTATCCACTCGGCTTTTCAACTCTGCGATACCTTCCTCAGCTTGACTCGTGCGTCGCCGCCCCTCAAAAGTAAAAGGTCGGGTGACTATACCTACAGTCAAAGCACCCATTTCCTTGGCAACCTCAGCCACAATCGGAGCCGCGCCCGTGCCCGTACCGCCGCCCATACCTGCGGTGATAAACACCAAGTCTGCACCGTTCAAGGCACTAGCCACCTCGTCGCGAGATTCCTCAGCAGCCTTTTGTCCGATCGCCGGATTGCCTCCAGCACCCAAACCGCGCGTCAACTTTTGTCCGACTTGCAAGCGTTTGGGCGCATTTGATAGAACTAAAGCTTGGGAATCGGTATTCACGCACCAAAACTCTACGCCAGAAACCTCGCTAGCAATCATGCGGTTAACGGCGTTGCCCCCACCTCCACCGACGCCAATTACTTTGATTTTGGCTGCACTACTGGGCATGATGTCTTTGGGATTGACCATAGGATCCATATCAATACTATTTACGTTTACATAACCAGACTTGCGTCTAAACGGATTGGTGGAATCGTATGCCACCGGAAAATTTTTGACTTCTTCCGAAGGGGGACTGTCTTCGCCAGACCCTTGTCTATTATTAAACGTCATTGGGTTGGGGATGGTAGATTACAGCTTGTTAACTCAGCACCAATTCACAATCAACTATAGGCTATGTTGCGCGAAAAACTAGCGCAAGGAAGGCTCAATCGCTCAATTCTCCGCGCGAGTTGGTGCGGGACTTGAGTTGTCAGAACTGCTAGGGATGGAGACCTGGTGGACGGTGGGAGAATCTGGATTTTTCAAGTCAATGTATGCAATTTTGCTTGAATCTAGCTGTTTTGGCAATTGCCGCATCCTGTTTAGAACTTTCAGTTGCTCGATCGTTCTGGAACTGGGCGGGCCTAAGTGTACAGTACCAATCTCTGTTTTCAAAATCAAGTTGTTCGGGTTTTGCCAATCTATTTCAAACACTTTCACCGTCAAACCGTTGAACCCTTGGTAGAATTTCGGCCATTCGGCGCGATAAAGTTTCAAGTCCCCGATCACTTTTAAAGTTGGCAGAGAACGCTGAGACTGTGTTTCCTGGCTATTGTTACCCAGGGAGCTATTTTGTGATTGTTTGTCAGTGGTATAGCTGTCAAACGGCATCCAACCACCCTTAGCATCCAGCCACCCAACTTTTTGCTTGTCGGTCTTGCGGCCAATCACCGTAATCGGTTGCGCGATCGCCACTGGTAGTCGTTCTGCCACTTCTACCGTCAAACTCGGCGGAAATAGGTTGCGAGTCACCTTGGCTTTGGCTATAGGCCCCGTTGCCTCCAGTTTAGAAGCCAGGGCTTGCGGTTGAATCCCCCACAGAGATTGTGGGTATGAAAGTGGCATCAAAGACCGTACCGCCTTGTCCGAAAGCCAATGATTGCCTTCTACTTTCACTTGTTCCGATCGGGCAATCAACCAAGTCGGCTGGGCAATCCACCACAGTAAACCCCCAGCCATCCCACTTGCTGCCAGCATTTGCCACACAACAGTAGCCAATCGAGCGCGCCGAATCCGCTGCAACTGTTGACGCCTGCGACCTAACTCTGTTTCTGAGACTGATGCAAAATTAGCCATTTGCCTCTTGACAATTTGGTAACTGTAAATTATAGATAACTGCTATACAAATCCTAGACAAGTCTAGATATTTATTTCTTACTTCATTGGGAGCATGGGAGCGGTTATCCCTCAGTAAGCTTTCACGATGAAAGCCAAGCGCGATAAATTAATTGCTCAAAACTTTTTGATTTTTTTCAAGCAGCCGCCGTACACCCTACCATTTAACCAGATCCCCGTAAAATTACCCAAATTGATCGCCAGCTAAGTAATATCACTGATCCATTAAAAAATTAAAAACTACTGAATTATTCAGAATTCAATTACAGGTAAGCCGATTAGCCGACAGAGGTTGTTTGGCCATTGAGGGCATTACCCCACAGGGCAAAACGCGAAAATTCAAACTACACTAAGATTTGAAAGTTTATACTTTCTATGAATTTTTTTAACTTTAGTTAGCTTAAATTGTGATCGCACTGGAACTAGACAGATTCTATAAAGCCTGCAACCCGAGTAAGACCCTTGTCGCCGGCGACCCAGGAGATTATCAATACTACATCGATTTTGCTTCAGTACGTGGTGGCAAAATCATTGAATCTTTGCAGCGCACAATTACCCGTATCTCCCCTGACCAGCCAACTTGTCAGCTATTTACAGGACATATCGGATGTGGCAAATCTACTGAATTGTTTCGACTCAAAGCTGAGCTAGAACAAGATGGTTTTCATGTCGTCTACTTTGAGTCTTCTCAGGATTTGGACATGGGTGATGTAGACATCAGTGATATTTTGCTGAGCATTGCTCGCCAAGTTAGCGAAACGATGGAGTCAGCTAAAATTAAACTCAGACCGAGTTATTTTAAGAATCTGTTTGCAGAAGTTGCAGAATTTTTGCAGACTCCCATCGATTTGTCAGCCGAAGCAGAGTTATCTGTAGGCATTGCTAGAGTTACTGCTAAAACTAAAGACTCTCCTAAATTGCGATCGCAACTTAGGCAATATCTCGAACCTCGCACTAACAGCATCTTGCAGTCAATTAATGAAGAACTCCTTGACGTCGCCAACCTCGAACTCAAACGCCAAGGCAAAAAAGGACTAGCAGTAATTGTTGATAACCTCGATCGCCTCGACGGAGCTCTCAAACCCAGCGGACGTACTCAGCCAGAATACCTGTTTTTAGACCGTGGCGAACAGTTAAAAAAACTCAATTGCCACGTTGTCTACACGATTCCTCTAACTTTAATTTTTTCCAATGACTTCGGTAGACTCGCGAGTCGATTTGGAGTCAAACCCAAGGTAATGCCGATGGTACCGGTGCAAATTCGATCGGGGGAAGACCACACCGAAGGAATGGCATTATTACGTCAGCTAGTCTTGGCTAGAGCTTTCCCCAATGTTCCTCCACTCCAACGTCTCGATTTGATTACTAAGGTATTTGATGCTCCTGAAACCTTAGACAGACTCTGCCGCATTAGTGGCGGTCATGTCCGCAATCTACTGATGCTTTTGTATAGTTGTTTGCAGCACGAAGACCCACCTTTTACTCGCGAATGCTTGGAAAGTGTGATTCAAGAATACCGCGATGATTTGTTGGGAGCTGTCAACGATCTGGAATGGGAATTGCTGTTTCAAGTCGTAACCCGACAAACTGTAACTGGTGAAGAAGAGTCTCAGATTTTGTTGCGAAGTATGTTTGTCTTTGAATATCGCGATCCAGAAGGTCGATGGTTTGGCATCAATCCAGCCTTAGCAGAAACGAGGAAATATAAGGAGTGGCAGCAGCGCGTTCACCAAGTATAGTTTTGAGTTTTGAGATAGCTTTACGATCATATTGATATCCCCGTAGGGACACGGCAATGCCGTGTCCCTACCTCTGCTAAGTACCTCACATACTTGAAAAGTGCTTGATCTGTGTGTCCAGGACTATAGGAGATATTTACAAAAACAAGACGTTCCCACGTCAGATTGTCTATGACTGCTTTTACCTATTGCTTTTAACCTCACAAAGTCTCATCCCCATCCCACAAATTTTTGTGTTATTTTGCTGAGTGCCTGCTACAGATAATAGTTCTATTTTATTACCAGTTAACCTGACTTGATCTCATAGGCTTAACAGCTCGCTATTTATGCGATCGATCAATTTATCTGTAGCTGATTAAAAAAGTATGAATTTTGATTTTATATTTATATAGAAATCTCGCTTTCTCTCAAATTGAGAAGTATACTGTCTTTATATTAAACCTAGTGAATAGGTCTGAATTGAAGACATAAATACAAAAAAACACGTAGGCATAAAGGTATAAAATGTTTTGCTGAGATAAGTGTATCTAAGTAGAGACAGTTTCAGTCAACAGTAGGTTGTTTATTTCTGCAAATGGGGTATACGCATGACAGACATGATTAAATTACGAGAAACTGCCAGCTACAATGAGCGATCGCTCAAAACGTTGGTACGGTCGATCGCGATGTCTCAACAGCAATTCTCCCTAATCTTGGTGCGCTGCAACTACGAACACTTGCGGCACCAAATGGTCAAGCGACTGCGAGAAATGTCTCCACTCGCAATTCAAGATCTAGTTTTGTCAGCAGGAGTCAAAACCCTCTACACTACCTTGCAAGCCAGCACCCAAAACAGCGGGCTACCGCCTGGGTCTGCTGTCTCTGCTTTGATGGTATTCGGCTTAGAGACGGTAGTAGCGATCGACGAAGTGATGGCCTCTACCAACCAAGTGCGAGACGAGTTTCGCAAAAACTTTACCTGTCCAGTGGTTTTGTGGGTGACAGACGACATCGTGACCAAAATGATCCGTCTAGCCCCCGATTTCAAAAGTTGGGCCGCCGCCACAATCAAATTTGAAATGGCGGTTGATGAACTAATTCATTTCCTCTCTCAGCGGGCCGACTCCATATTTCGAGTAGGTGAACTCAACCCACAATTGGGAAACAGTACCGTCGCCACCCGATCGAGTTTTAGCACTTACTACGAAACCGACGTCGAAAAACGTGCTCTAGAGCGCGAAATCAGCCCAGTCGAACGTTTTCTCACCGTGAGTCCATCGCCACAAAACTCCCAACCATCCAATATCCATTCCTATTCGCCCTTGAGTCCGGGTAATAACCTCGATTTGGCGATCGGTTCCTTATCGCGCCGGGAACTAGAACTAGCCTTAAGAGACTTGCAAAATCGTGACCAAGCATTAGAACCCGCCCTCGAAGCCAGCCTGCAATTCGTCCTCGGTAGAGATTACTACGTCAGCGACCAAACCGAAACCGCTTTGATCCACTACCAACAAAGCTTAGTATTTTGGCAGCAGCAAACAGGCAACTGGGAACTCGCAAACTGGGAAAACTCCGACACACAAAACCTTTCCAGCACTTTGTCGAATCCCGTCCCCAATATCCTTTGTTTAGAAAGAGAGGGCATAGTGCTGTTTCACATCGCCCTATGTCACCGCTTACAAGCAGCCAGAAATCCAGTAGCCAACCGCCACCACTGGGAGCAAGCCTGGATTAGCCTCGAACAGGCGAGAAATGCCTTCTCCCTAGCCGAACGTCCCGAATTAGTTGCTGAAGTAACAGCACATCTCGGACAAGTATTACAACGCCTAAAAGCTTGGGAAGAGTTGCAAACATTGGCTGAAAATTCTTTGCAGTTGCACTTCACCTACGGTACTCCCAGCCAGTTAGCTCAAGATTACGGCTTTTTGGCAGAAGTAGCCCTGCAACAGTCGAGGTGGAGTCAAGCCCGACAGCTAGCCGAATTAGCTTTAGCGATACTGGATCAAACCCCTAACGATTTGAGATTGCTGATTGAAGATTTAAGACTGGGGTTTGCGGGGAATTATCCAGAATTTGTTGGTACTAACGAGTCAAGTAACGATCCCAAATCTAAAATCCAGCATCCCAAATCCGATCGCAGTTCCTATCTTCTACTGTTAGCGCAAAGTTTGCGACAACTGGGACAGTGGGAAGCAGCCGTTCATTCCTTGGAGTTGGCTCAAAGTCAAAGCGAGCCGAAATATGACCCCCGACTTTACATTGATATTTTGACGGAACTGCAAGCGGTGTATTTCGAGCAGGGAGAGTATCTGAAGGCTTTTCGGATTAAAAAAACCCAAAGGTCGATCGAATATCAATACGGATTCAGAGCTTTCATCGGAGCCAGTCAATTGCAGCAACAGCGACAAGCAGTCAACCCATCGAGTCCCTCAGCCCAAAATCAAGCAGCAATTGCAGCGGAAATGACCGCCTATTCTCGCCAAAAAGATATCAATAATTTGCTGGAAAGAATTAGCCGGGATGACCATAAATTAACGATTATCCACGGGCCGAGCGGAGTTGGTAAAAGTTCTCTAGTCAATGCTGGATTAGTACCAGCCTTGAAAAATATTACTCCGGGCGCGCGGGATACTTTGACCGTATTAGTCAAAGTTTATAGTGATTGGCTGGGAGAATTGGAAAATGCGTTAAATGTAGCACTGTACGACAAACAAGCCGAGGAAGATCGAAAATTAAGGGCAAAAGGAGTACAAGAAATTAACCAAAAAAGCTGCTCAATCATACCAACCTATCACTCGGAGAATTCATCTTTTATTATAGAACAATTACGAGAAAATTCCCAGAATAATTTATTGACGATTCTGATATTTGACCAGTTTGAAGAATTTTTCTTTGTTTCAACATCAGTGGCTCAAAGGCAACTTTTTTATAATTTTTTACGTTTATTTTTAAATCTGCCTTATGTGAAAGTAATTCTGTGTTTGCGAGAAGATTACTTGCACTATTTACTCGACTGCGATCGTTTTCCCAATCTGGATGCTATCAACAATAATATTCTCGACAAAAGCATCCGCTACCAACTGCGAAGTTTTTCGATTAAAGACGCGCGGGCGGTGATCGGACACTTGACAGAACGGGCAGAATTTTACTTGGAACCGGAACTGATTAATGCTTTTGTCGAAGATTTAGCAGACGATCTGAAAGAAGTGCGACCGATCGAATTGCAGGTAGTGGGAGCACAACTGCAAGAAGAAAATATTACGACTATAGCACAATACCAGCAGTTGGGCGATAATCCCAAAGCAGAATTAGTCAAGCGATCGCTCGAACGAGTAATTTCGGATTGCGGGCCGGTCAACGAAGACGCAGCTTGGAAAATCTTATTTTCCCTGACAGATGAAAGAGGTGTCAGGCTGATCAAAACTAAACATGAACTCTCATTAGTTACAGGCGTACAGCCCGCAGATACCGAGGAATTGGATTTATCTGCGATCGGCAAAATCAGCCGAATTTCGCTACACCTAAAAATCGCCAAAAACTCAGAAGTAGAACCCAAAAAAACCGATAGCCTCGACTTAATTTTAGACATCTTAGTCGGTCATGGTTTGTTGTTTTTACTACGGGAAGCCCCAGAAGATCGTTATCAATTGGTTCACGACTATCTAGTCCGCCCAATTCGCCAAAGATTCGGCTTAGAAGCCAGACTGTACAAAGCAGAAGCCGACAAAAACATGAGTCAAGCACAACTCTACCGAGCCAATACTTTTCTCAAACAACTCTTGGGATTAGCAGTAATTGGCGTACTGCTGCTGACCAGTTCCACCATCGCCGCCGTCAATTTTTGGTGGCGAGCAGTAGGGCAAAAACAGCTAGCTGTCGCTCAAACTCAGCGAGCCGAAATCAGCACTTTAACCGCAGCTTCTGAAGCACTGTATTTCTCAAACAACAAATTTGATGCGATGATGGAAAGTTTGAGAGCGGGGAGACAGTGGAGACAAATGGAACACTCCCAAGAAATACACATTCTCAAAGACACCGAAATTCTGATTTCTGCCGCCCTTCAACAGGCAGTTTATGGAGTCAAAGAACGCAACCGATTGGAAGGACATGGCGATGTCGTTTGGGGTTTAAATTTTAGCCCGGATGGGGAAACAATTGCCTCCGCCAGTGTCGATAAAACTGTCAAACTTTGGGCGCGTGATGGCAGTTTACTGGCTACTTTTCAAGGTCATACTAAAAGCGTTTCCAGTGTGGCTTTCAGTCCAGATAATAAAACGATCGCCTCCGCCAGCTTAGATAAAACTGTCAAACTTTGGAAAACCGACGGCACATTGCTGGCGACATTAACAGGCCACACGAACAGCGTTAACAGTGTCACTTTTAGCTCCGATGGTCAAACGATCGCCTCCGCAAGCTTAGACAAAACTGTCAAACTTTGGAAAACCAACGGCACTTTGCTGCGAACGATCGCACAATTAGCTCCCGTAAATTGGGTCAGCCTCAGTCGCAACGGTCAAATGATCGCGGTGGCCAGCGATGACGGTACTGTCAAACTGTGGAGCTCCGACGGTACGCTAATCGCTAATTTGTGGCACAGCGAAAACCGAAAACCTTCTAAAGTTTACACCGTTAGTTTCTCTCCCGACGGTAAAACCCTGGCTTCTGGTGGCGAGGACAACACAGTGAAAATCTGGAACGTCGCCGCACTGCAAAACAATACACAACTCAATTCAACTGAGGCCAAAAATGTCTTGCTGGTAACAACTTTGCGGGGACATAGCAAATGGGTATTTGGTGTCAGTTTCTCCCCCGATGGTCAAACCCTTGCTTCTGGAAGTGCCGATGGAACTGTCAAACTCTGGAGTCTGGCTGTTGGCGATCGACAAAACCCACTAAATACCAGCAACCTCAAACCTTCGGATCAATTGTTGAGAACCTTTGAAGGACACGCCGATCGAGTTACTCAAGTCAGTTTTAGCCCAGATGGCAAAACCCTCGCTTCCTCAAGTTTTGACAAAACAGTCAGACTATGGCGACTCGACGACGTACCTCTCAAAGCCCTAGACGGACACAAAAACCGCGTCCAAAGCGTTACTTTCAGCCCCGACGGGCAAAGGTTGGCTTCTGCTTCTGTGGACAAAACCATCAAACTCTGGAGTCGTACCGGCGTGTTGCTGGAAACCTTGGAGGGACACACTGACAGAGTAACCAGTGTCAGTTTCAGTCCCGATGGCTTGCTGCTAGCTTCTGGAAGTTACGACAAGACGGTGAAAATCTGGAGTTTGAAAGAAGATGGCATTAGTAATATTTTGCCTTGTCCTTCGGCTCCACTGTTCCCATGTTCTCCTTCTGTGCTGTTGACTCTCGATGGACACACTGACAGGGTGACTAGCGTCAGTTTTAGCCCCGACAGCGAGATGATTGCTTCGGCGAGTAAGGATAAAACTGTGAAACTCTGGACGAGAAATGGCAGGTTGATTAAAACTTTGACGGGACACAAAGCCTGGGCGACTAGCGTTACTTTCAGTCCCGACGGTTCGATGCTGGCAACGGCTAGCGATGACGGTACTGTTAAACTCTGGAATCGGGATGGTCGTTTGCTGAGGACTCTTGAGGGAGCTCACAACAGTTTTGTGTTGGGTGTGGCTTTCAGCCCTGACGGCAAAATGCTGGCTTCGGCGGGTTATGACAATTCGGTGAAGTTGTGGAATGTGGATGGGACTTTGGTGGCGACGCTGCTTAAGGGTTCTAGCGACAGTGTGACTAGCGTCAGTTTTAGCCCGGATGGTTTGTTGATTGCTTCGGGTAGTTACGATCGCAAGGTGAAATTGTGGAGTCGCAGCGGCACTTTGTTAAAAACTTTGACTGGACATAAAGACAGTGTGATGAGTGTGAGTTTTAGCCCGGATGGCAAGGTTCTGGCTTCTGCTGGCCGGGATAATCGGGTGATTTTGTGGAATTTGGATCTTGATGATTTGTTGGTGAGGGGCTGCGATTGGGTGGGGGATTATCTGAGGACTAATCCTAATGTGAGCGATCGCGATCGGCGTCTCTGCGACGGGGTAGCGCCTAAATCTCAGTTTTAGTCATTTGATGGTTGGGGGTTGACTGTTGATTGTTGACTGTTGACTGTTGTCATTAGTTGCCAATGCCCAATGCCCGATGTCCCATGCCCCATGCCCCATGCCCCATGCCCGATGTCCCATGCCCCATGCCCCATGCCCCATGCCCCATGCCCCATGCCCCATGCCCCATGCCCCATGCCCCATGATTAAAACTTTCCTTCCTCGAACCCTTCCCCTTCCCCCCCACTTCCTGTAAAGTAAATAATTGTAAAGAAATATGAGTTTTCTCTGATCCTCTGGTTAAGACCGCCAGCTAGCATTCACAATTCAGACCCAGATTTAGAACTTCCTATGTCACAGTTTTTTCCCCGCAAATTTCTAGCCTCTGCTGCTGCATTCTTCCTGGCTTTGTCGGTTTGGGCGATCGCACCAGCAGCCCATGCTTTCAACAATCCCGACTTGTTGCCCCAAATTCAAACACCCATCATTGACTTAGCTAAAGCCCTTACGGACATTGAAGAACAGGTATTGGCAAAAAATTTAACTGAATTTGAGGCCGAAACTGGCTGGAAGCTGCGAGTGCTGACTCAGTATGAGCGTACACCCGGTTTAGCTGTCAAAAGTTATTGGGGATTAGATCAAAAAAGTGTATTGTTAGTTGCCGATCCGCGTGGTGGCAATCTCCTGAATTTTAATGTGGGAGACTCTTTGTATCCACTACTGCCGCGCACTTTTTGGGTGGAACTGCAAACTCGCTACGGTAATCAGTTTTTTGTGCGGGATAATGGCGAAGATCGATCGATTATTGAATCTTTGGAGTCGATAGAAGGCTGTCTGCGTCAGGGTGGATGCCGTGTGGTTCCTGGTTTGCCTAGGGAACAGTGGATTTTGACGTTAATTGCTTCAGTGCTAGGCGGGGTAATCTGTGGCTTTGCGGCTCAACCACGGAAGCCTGGGCAAGTTGTGGCTTGGCAGTGGGCGCTGATTTTTTCGCCACTGTGGGGCATTTTGTTTTTGGCTTTCGGTGTTGGCCCTGTGGTGATGCGGACTTCTGAGTGGCTGCCTTTGGTGCGGAATATAGCTGGTTTTGCGATCGGGGCTTTGGCTGCATTCCTGACTCCGGTATTGGGCAAGTCTCCCTCTGAAGAAACTTAGTTTGTGATTAGTCATTGGTCATTAGTCGTTGGTCATATCAATTCCGGCTGCGCCGGAATGATATAGAGGAGACGGCAGTGCCGTGTCCCTACGATGGCGGTAGGGACACGGCACTGCCGTCTCCTCCGTTTAGATCATTCCGATGCAAACGGATTTGATATCATTAATCAGGACAGGTTTTTCAGGTTATTTGTTGGCTGCCGAATGGGTCTAAAAATAGGCTCCTGACAAATAACTAATAACTAATGACTAATGACTAATGACTAATCACCGAAACCTGGTAAACTGATAGTTGATAATTCACAGGCGATAGCTATTCAACACATGGAATGGCACGTAAGCGATGCCCAGAGTCTGGGATTAATCGATAGCGAAATTGGCGACCACGGTTTTTCAGCGGCGGAGTACGAAATAGTCCGCCGTGTGATCTATGCGACTGCTGATTTTGAGTACAAGTCTTTAATTAGTTTTTCCGATCAGGCTTTACAGGCTGGGGCGGCGGCTTTGGCTGCTCGGACTACGATTGTGGTAGATGTGCCGATGGTGCAGGTGGGGATTACGCCACTGATCCAAAGTACCTTTGCGAATCCGGTTTATTGTTCGATGGAGGCTTTGACGCGCCCTCAAAAGGAAAAAACGCGGGCGGCTTGGGGGATTGAGACTTTGGCTAAACGCTATCCTGAAGGGATTTTTGTGGTTGGCCAGGCTCAAACTTCATTATCCGCGATCGTGGATTTGATTGAATCTGAGGAAATTCGGCCTGCTTTGGTGATTGGGACTCCTTCTGGGTTTGTGGGAGTGGATGTGGCTAAGTCGCGCTTACATGATTCGATGATTCCTCATATTCGGATTGAGGGGCGCAAGGGTTCTGCGGTGGTGGCTGTGGCGATTGTGAACGGATTGGTGGATTTGGCTTGGCAAGCTTACGGGCAAGAGGGAAATAGTTGATGCAGTATGATTAATTTGAACAGGCAAGATGCCTGTTCCACAAGAAGTTCGGACACTGAGCGAAGTCGAAATGTCTTAGAAGTCTTTGTGGTGACTATAATTAATTTAAACAGGCAAGATACCTGTTCCACAAGAAGTTAGAACACTGAGCGAAGTCGAAATCTACATCTTAACATTCGATGCAAATTTTCGGTTAATTCAGGTTATCTGTGGGGTTGGGCGGGTTTATATATATTGTCTAAGCTGTCTTGCATTTAAATTGCATACTTCAATCTTTGTGGGAAAAGCGTCAAATTTTCTCCCCCTCTCCTCTTCTCCCCATCGGACTCTCTAATACCATAGGTAATCTAGATGCAACACAGCTTATTACTGTTATATATTGTTGGTGAACCCGCCCCTAGGAACCCCCCGCCCAATGGCAAATCACTATAAAATCTTTATGAATTGGGAAATTTGTTTTCTCTAACTTCTAGGGAATAATCTTTCACGGCTTGCGTAATTGTTTCTCGCAAATTGACGTAAGCTTTCGCAAAAGGTGGCTGCTTTTCGGAGAGTCCTAACAAATCGGAAGTTACTAAAACTTGTCCATCACAGTGTGGGCCAGCGCCGATACCAATGGTGGGAATGGTTAATTTTTGAGTAATGCGATCGGCTAAGTCTGCGGGGATGTGTTCTAATACTACAGCAAAAGCACCTGCTTCTTGAAGTGCGATCGCCTCTTGCAAAATTCTTTCTCCCGCTTCCACAGTTTTTCCTTGTTTTTTGTAGCCTAGTTGGTGTACCGACTGCGGTGTTAAACCGACGTGTCCCATCACCGGAATTCCGGCTGATGTCAGTTGTGAAATTGTCGTCGCCATTGCTGGATATCCGCCTTCTAGTTTGACAGCTTGAACGCCGGTTTCTTTCAAAACTCTCCCCGCTGAGTGCATCGCTTGCTGGGGACTTTCTTGATAGGTTAAAAATGGCAAATCGACGACTATTAAGGCTTGTTTAACTCCACGACGGACTGCTTTGGCATGGTGCAGTATTTCATCGAGGGTTAGGGGTAGGGTTGTCTCGTAGCCTAGGACTGTCATGGCGAGGGAGTCGCCGACGAGGATGATGTCTACGCCTGCTTGATCGATCAGTTGGGCGATCGCATAATCATAGGCCGTCAGGGCGACAATTGACCGTCGTTGTTGTTTCCATTGAATTAATTGATGAGTAGTGACTGACATTTTAGTTGACTCTTAGATAGTTAGATAATTAAATAATTCGGCGGTTGGAAACCGCGTCTATTAACTCAATTATATACAATTCAGGGTGCATATTCTATATTTTTACCCCACCCCAACCCTCCCCTTGCTAAGGGGAGGGAGTAAGAAATTTACAAATGATTTAGGTTTGATGATGATTTTTGTTAATTACTATCGGTCTTTTTCTCAATCCACCAATTCCTAACAAAACGTTTTGTATTTTTATCTCCCATTGTCGTGGCGACTACAATTAGGACTTCTTTTTTTTTATTAATAAACTCAAAGCGACAAGGCCCTTCTCCAGTGCCAGAGCAATCCTTAATCTCTTCATATCCCACATCAAATAGCTCCTTAACCGCAGCAATTCTCAGGTTACTGGGTGTACCCTGTAAGTTTGGCTGCCACCCTTTTTTGATGAGGATTTGACGGGCTGCTTCGTAGGGCATACCTTTTTTGAGAGGTACTTCTTGAGGGGCATTGGCATAATTTTCAGGGCTGAATTGCTGTGATTTTTGGGTAGCATCTACAGCTTTTGTAGGAGATTCGGTACAGATTCCGAGTAATGGTAGTAGCAACAGTGTTATAATCTTTCTATTCATACAAGTTTGTCCTCCATAAGTGCTTTGCCGTGATCCGATCGCATATCATAGTCCACAATTGGAAATAAACATATAGCGTCGAATTGCTGACCATTCACTGATGCTAATTTGATCGCTTTTAGGAATTTGCTGTCCAGTCCGTTGAGGATGGCGGCTATAAAAAATTGTATCTGCAAGGCGATCGTAGGTTTGTTCGTAGGTTTGGCCGTTAATTGTGGTGAATTCCCATCCTGTCTCTCCTGGTTCGGGACGATAGCAGACTTCTTGTACGGACTTGACTCGCGGATCGATCGCCTCGCGTAATTTCTGCCATTCTGTTATGTAGTTGCGATCGCCCGTTTGGAGTTTACGATTGTTTAACTGAGGATTTACCCTGTAGAATAATAAATCTGTTAATCGATCGACGGCTTGTTCTCGCGATTCGGCTTTGGCTGGATTGGGGCTGATGACGACAAGGGCGATCGCGATCGTACAAATTATTGATAATCTGGAGACGGGTTTAATAGACAGCAACTTGATTAGTCCTTACTGTTTAATTCCCTAGCATTATCTTGGAATCTCTTCAGCATCCTAGATTCACCAATCCACTCATCAAAGTCGGGACTATGATCTAATTGATCATTGCTAAACTTGCTCAAAAACTCTTGAGTGGACAATTGATATTGAGTTTCAAACTCTCTCAATCTCTCCTCAGTTACTCTAATTCCATCGGCTAGTAATTGTAACTCTTTAGTAATCGCATCTGTTATGAAACGCAAGATTGAGTCCGGGCGTTCACAGATGATTTTGATCTCAGCCATTTTTGTGACTCCTTTTGAAGCTTAGATGATTATAACATTTGTCTAGACTTTTTATATCGGTGCGCTGAGCGAAGTCGAAGCGTCGAAGGGCTTTCTTCCTTCTTCCTTCTTCCTTCGACTTACTTCCAGCCCAACCACCTTAACAAAGGCACAACCAAATAATGACTGACTCCCAAACAAAGCCCGATCGCACTTCCCAACAAACCAAAAAATGCCACAGCCCCCCAAACTTCCCACAAGCCCAGTGTAGCGCTAGACGAGGCAAAACTTTCCAAGAAACTCCCAGGAAAAATGCTCAAAGCATTCAGAGACAAAAACACTCCCGTAGAACACACAGCCACTACCAAAGCGTGCACCAATTGGTGACTCCGCAAACCCATTCCCACAGTCAAAGAGGCGATCGCAAAAGCACCCAAAATAATCCCCTGCACCCCACTAGAAGCACTCGATTCCAACCAACACAAACCAGCTAACAAATAACCTTGAACACCCATCATTCCTGATAGCCAATACTGTTTTTGTTGGCGAAAACTGCCCGCATCCGTCAAACCGATCGCAGTTCCCAATCCCGCAAATCCAAACAGTAGCACCTCCGGCCCCACAGCGAAAGTCATGTTAGGAATTAATTGATGCAAACCCTCATTCAAAAAACTGGCAATTTCCGCGCCAATAGGCGAAGCATAGCCCAAAACCAAACCGCCGATCGCCCCCGCACTTCCCCCAATCCCACCGAGCACCATTTCCCAGCCCGTATCCAGAGAAGCTACCACAATTTGCGCGATCGCCCCGAACAACAAAACCGTCAAACTAGCCGTTTTTTGCGCCCCCACCACCAACACTTCCCGACAGAATTTCAGAATAGCTTGACTGGTTGGCGCTAACGCCATTTGGCCCTTATTCTTCGCATAAATCTGCCTCAAACGTTGGCGAACATCCCCAGCCGTAGCCGGACGCTGCTGCACATCCGATCGCACCATATCATCCAACAAATTAGCAAAAGCCGGCGCGATCGGCGAAATATGTCGCCACCGCAACTCCCCCGTCATCGGATCCTCAATTTGGGCCGGATACTTCCCCGTCAGCAAATGAATGCAAGTGCGGCCCAACGCATAAAAATCCGTAGCAGGCCCCACACCGCCCCCAACAATTTGTTCCGGCGGGCTATACCCAGGAGAAATCAACCGTGTCGAACTAGGAGAATCCGGCCCCATCGGTGCGACACCACCCATTTGTTTAACACCCCCAAAGTCGATCGTCACCAACTGCAATCCACCCAAACCGTTAGCCAGCAAAAGTTGTGGCGATTGTGGAACCCGCAGCATCAAATTTGAAGGCTTAATATCGCGGTGAATAATCTGGCATCTATGCAACTCCTCCAAAATTTCCACAGCTTGACTCAGCCAACTAAAAACCCATTCCTGCGGACAACCTTGAGGGTACTCATCCAGAACTTCTTCCAAAGTTTTGCCGTGAATCTTTTCCATTACCAAACAAGGTAGCCTGCGCGCCGCAGTATAGCCCTCGCTTGCCAAATTTTGCATTTCCACATGAAAATAACCCTCAGCCTCGACTCTAGGGACACCAGGATGTCGCAAAAGTGCCAAAACCCAAGCTTCCTGCTCGAACAATTTCAGCGCTTTCGGGGAAGTTTCCAGCATCACTTTGAGGACGCGCTCGGTTTGAGATTCTGTATCCCAAACTGTGTAGATAGCTGCAAAACCGCCTTTGCCCAAAACTTCTAATGGCACATAGCGATTTTTCAGCCGCAGCGGCCCTCCGCAACTCTGACAAAAATTATTGCCCCAAGTCTGAGGGTAAGGCTTTGGGCAATCTGGATTGATGCAGTGGACAGATTTTGAATGGGGGTGTGGCACAACCAGAGTAAAAAATGGGACTCAAATATCCATGTTAGACTTACGCCCAGCTAATGTTGAAATCGGGTTAACCGCGATGTTCAATTGCTGCGATCGGGCTTTTGGGTTAGGAAATACGGGGCAACGGCGCAACTCCTGTCCATATTATGTGCTATGGTTTCGTTTTTTGACGGTTGAGGTTGATCAACAGTAGTGCCTTTTCTCGCATTTGCTAACAATCACTTACATTTGGTAGATGTCTTTGTACCATGTAAAATGAATTAAGCCGGTCAGATTTAGGTGAAAAACCTTGGTAGTAAGTAACCTCTATATAAATAAGTTGCCTCTACATTATCAAAGCAAATAGTCAGATCGGCACTCAGACCCGACCGCGATAACCAAGCGATCGGCTCATAGTACAAGTGCTTGTAGAGATTTCTACTGGCATTGGTTGATACGCCTTGGTTGAGATCAAATCTTAACTTATGTATTTGTTAGCAAACGTTAGCGAAAAAGTATCGGAACTGATATCTTGCACCATTCTCAATCAGAAATTAGGAGACGGCAATGCCGTGTCCCTACAATATTATTGGGTAGGGACACGGCACTGCCGTCTCCTCTATATCTTTGGGATTTGGAATTTTCGATCGCAATTAAGTTCGATCGCGCGATCGAACTCAGCCATCTACTATAAAATTAAGTATTTATAACTAATTTTTTATTTGTTCCTTCCTTCTTCCTTCTTCCTTCTTCCTTCTTCCTTCTTCCTTCTCTCACGATCCCCAAGCATTATTCGTACCTTTTGTTTTATAAGAAATGTTACGGATATTTGTCAAATGTAAATCTAAATAAACAATACTTATGATGATTAAAAGAATATTAAAATTTCAGAGTGTCCGTTTATTGGTATATTCTTAAGAGCCGGTCATCAGACCCAAAAAATTAAGCGAATACTAGGAAGCGAGATATGGCTTACGCGCAAACCCAAACTCAATCAAAGGCTGGGTATAAAGCCGGAGTTCAAGACTATAAACTGGCGGCTTTCCGTGTAACTCCACAACCAGGAGTACCACCCGAAGAAGCAGGCGCTGCTGTAGCTGCTGAATCTTCCACCGGTACATGGACAACAGTGTGGACTGACCTCCTGACCGACCTCGATCGCTACAAAGGCCGTTGCTACGACATCGAGCCAGTCCCCGGCGAAGACAACCAATACATTTGCTTCATCGCTTATCCTTTGGATTTGTTTGAAGAAGGTTCCGTCACCAACTTGCTCACCTCTTTGGTTGGTAACGTTTTCGGTTTCAAAGCTTTGCGTGCTCTGCGGTTAGAAGACTTGCGGATTCCCATTGCTTACCTGAAAACCTTCCAAGGCCCTCCTCACGGTATCACCGTTGAGCGTGACAAATTGAACAAGTACGGCCGTCCTTTGCTCGGTTGTACAATTAAGCCCAAATTGGGTCTGTCTGCCAAGAACTACGGCCGTGCCGTTTACGAAGTTCTACGCGGCGGTTTGGACTTCACCAAAGACGACGAAAACATCAACTCGCAACCATTCATGCGTTGGCGCGATCGTTTCTTGTTCGTTCAAGAAGCTATTGAAAAAGCACAAGCAGAAACAGGCGAAGTCAAGGGTCACTACCTCAACGTAACCGCCCCTACCTTTGAAGAAATGATGGAACGGGCTGAATTCGCCAAAGAAATCAAAACCCCCATCATCATGCACGACTACCTCACCGGTGGTTTCACTGCAAACACCAGCTTGGCCAAATGGTGCCGCAAAAACGGTATTTTGTTGCACATTCACCGCGCTATGCACGCCGTGATCGATCGCCAAAAGAACCACGGTATCCACTTCCGCGTACTTGCCAAGTGCTTGCGGATGTCCGGCGGCGACCACCTGCACTCCGGTACAGTTGTGGGCAAACTCGAAGGCGAAAAAGGCATCACGATGGGCTTCGTAGACTTGATGCGCGAAGACCACATCGAACAAGACCGCGCACGCGGTATCTACTTCACCCAAGATTGGGCCTCCATGCCTGGTGTCATGCCAGTAGCTTCCGGTGGTATCCACATCTGGCATATGCCAGCCTTGGTTGAAATCTTCGGCGACGACTCCTGCTTGCAGTTCGGCGGCGGCACCTTGGGCCACCCTTGGGGTAATGCACCTGGTGCAACAGCTAACCGCGTTGCTTTGGAAGCTTGCGTCCAAGCACGTAACGAAGGCCGCAACTTGATGCGCGAAGGCGGAGACATCATTCGCGAAGCTTGCAAATGGAGCCCTGAATTGGCTGTTGCTTGCGAACTTTGGAAAGAAATCAAGTTCGAGTATGAAGCAATGGATACCGTTTGATGATTTTGGTTTGAGATTTTAGGTTTTAGGTAGCAAACTTGCTGGGAAGTCTTTATCTTTGAAGAAGATTTACAAGTAAGTTTGCATCCAAAATCTAAAATCCAAAACCTAAAATTTGAGGGAGCTGGGGTCAAATGGATCTCAAACAAGTTGCGAAAGACACCGCTAAGGTGCTGGCAAGTTACCTAACCTATCAATCCGTGCGGATTGTATGACTTTTCCACGAAGGGCAAAATCCAAGATGGAGAAGCGTACATTCGAGAGTTGCTATTGGAAAATCAAGATTTAGGATTTCGGATCATGACGGTGCGAGAATATCTGGCCCACGATGTGACAGAGTTTTTGCCTGAAATGGTTCGTACTGGCATTCAACAGTCGAATATGGAACACAGACGCCAGCATTTGGAGCGAATTACGCAGCTTAATTGGTCTGTGACTATCAGTAATCCTGAAACATCCTCAATAGATTCTGAACCGAATCTAGATAATTTGTCGAGTTAATCGATCGCGAAGTGCGATCGAACACACACCTTAGAGATACAAAAAATGAGAACTTTACCAAAAGAGCGTCGTTACGAAACTCTGTCCTATTTGCCCCCGCTGACAGACGCCCAAATCGCCAAGCAACTGCAATACATCTTGGATCAAGGCTACATTCCCGGCGTAGAATTCAACGAAACCTCAGCCGCTGAAATGCGCTATTGGACTCTTTGGAAGTTGCCTTTATTTGGTGCTCGCAGCGTCCAAGAAATCATGGTAGAAGTGCAAGCTTGCCGCCAAGAAAATCCTGGTTGCTACATCCGCGTCATGGGTTTTGACAACGTGAAGCAATGCCAAGTGCTCAGCTTCATCGTCCACAAGCCTAACACCAGAGGCTACTAAAAAGTATTGGCTGGCTAATCTAATTTTTAGGTTAACAGTCATTGCTGATTAGAGGCGGGGAATTTTCCCTGCCTCTTTTTTTATTGTAGCTGCTAATAATTCCGATGCAGCCGGATTTGATATGACTCATTTTTTATAGTTTGCAAATAGCTTTTAAAACTTGCAGCAACAAAATCGAAGGTTCGGGCTCCATCAAAGTCAAAAATGGCATTAGCTGATAGGTTGGGGGATTTCCTCTGCGGATATTGACAAACTGATAAAACTCTCCGCTAGTTGCCAATCCCCAAACAGACTCTTGATATTCTAAACTTTTAGAGGTGTAAGTTAGGAGTTGGGGCAAACCAGCGCGGGGAGCAATTAGACTATTTTTAGATTCAATTACTAAAATCCAAAATGGTATATCAGCGGCAATTTGTTTCTCTTTATTAATTGCTAAAATGTCCAATCTGCCTGTAATTGTTGTATCTTCATCTTCTATCGTAATATTAGCAATATCTTGTTCTAGACTCATCTTAATTGGACGGCGGTAGAAGCCAGCCAATCGCATCAAGGGAAACGTAGTTAGGGCTTGTACCAGTCCTTCAGAAACTCGCTCGACTGACAAGTATGCGCGAAAATCATTGCGAATTTGGGCGAGTTCTAACTGTTCTATCTCTGTTAAGGATTCTAAGGACAAAAAGGTTGTGTACGTGTCATTATTGATCTGCTCTTGGAATTTCAAAAATTGATTGACTTCACCGAGCGTTATATTTTTGGCGTTAATAGTTGTTGTCATGTTTGATGATTATTTAAGTTTTATTTATAATTCTAACATAGACATTGGAGATGGCAATGTCGTTTATCCCACAATCAACAACCGTCTTAATAGCCTGATTGAAGGAGCGCTCCAGAGAGCAAATCCGTTAGTTTAAGTGTCATCGCCCATTGGTGCAAATAGGTTCTATCTAAGCGCTCCCCTTGCACTTTCAAAACTCCCAAGACATCTCTCCACTGCTTTTGGGAACCGCCAGGAATTAGTTTGTACCAACTGAGTTTTTGTAAGACAATATCTTCAGGGGAGTAAATGTAGATTCCCTCCTCTTTTAAACCACTAACAACATGAAGCTGGCGGCGATTCATCACCGAAGTGGAAAAAGGGTCATCGGTACTCATCACAAAAATATCCACTTTCTCCATAGAAGGCAAGTATATCACATTGAAAGATGATTCACGAGGTGCTGTTTTTGACTTAGTAATTGCTTCCGCCACAGCCGACTCGCTGATATAAAACTCCCTTGACATGACATCAATTAGCTGAGGTGCTATTCGTGCTTCCAAGTCTATCACTAAGTCCAAATCTTGGGTAGACCTGTTCTCTCCCAGCAACGAACTCGCCACTGAACCACCAACCACATAGGGAATATTTAGTGGCAACAAAATGTCAGCTATTTTCTTCGCTAACTCAATCGGATCTGCAATCACGAGCTTCTCCCAATCTTTGGTTTCTGATAAGACTTCGAGCCACTCAAAACCCAAGCACCTTTTAATAAATTCTTGTCGAAATTTTGTCTTGGTAGCATTGGGATACTGGCTCTCTATTCCTAATATTGCCATCTTTCGGACCGATCGAGCAAAAGCGCAAGTCCGCTGTACTTTTTGTTGGGGCGTTAACTGTCGCAATAGCTGAAACATCAGCACATCAGCCTCAATGCTGGTATCAATTGATTGTGACTTATATCCTGACTTAACTATGACTGTTGGTATTGGTGGCACGGTTTAATCTCGCTTCCATCCTTAGATTCCACAATTATATTGCAGAAGGACACTTCGACGGAGTTTATCCTGAGCGTAGTCGAAGGGCTCAGTGACCTTATAGCCTTGGCGACTGTTATATAAACCTAATCTATCCTTTCCATTACAATCCCATCAACTATTTCATAACCCCAATTAAAGTTTCGATTTGCCAACTGCTGGGCCATATCATATTCACCCAAAGTGCAGAGTTCAACTAACATTTGATATCCTTCATCTTTCTCTCGCTGCAATCTTGACCGCCGCAGTTGTTCCCGAGTTTCGTCCGAAGGATTTGGTCGCTCTTCCCCTAGCGGATTGATATCGCTAATTCGTTTCATATTGACTTCCTAAAAAGGGATTGATTCTACTATTTCACCATCTACTATTTCGTAGCCCCAGTCTGGATTGGCAGTGATTTGTTTTTCAATTATACTTCGACCCAGAGGGGTATTGTAAGCTTTTTGTAAAGCAGAAATACTGGGAATTTCGGCGGGAGTTGGCGATGCTGTTTCTGGAAGTTTCGGCGGTTCTGGTATCGGTTCAGATGTGGATTGATTGAGGGCAAATTGCGGTGCGATCGCCCCTAATTTCTGCATCACGCTATCCTTGGTGATTTGCCGTTTTTCGTTGAAGGAAGACGGCAGATATGGTGTTTCAACGCCCTGTTGTTTTGCTGTGAGGGCATCATCCGCAAGGCGATCGCACTTTCGCAAAAAACCCTCCCACAAATCCTTCCCCAAAACCGGATTTCTCAAGTCACTACGAGCCCTAGAAACAGCGGCTTCCAGCGGTTCCCCTTTGTGAACATAATACTGAATTCGCTCCTCTTCAAAGGCCGGATAAGGCACTTCTGGTGCAATTTCCCAATCTCGCTTCACCTTCTGACTTTCTCCTAAAGGAATACCCGCGATAAACTCATCCCAAAAAGTTGAGGCTAAGCCCTTGGTGATGCTGTCAATAATTTTAAAAGCCCATCCCGAAGGATTACCAAATCCCAAGTTGCGTTCTTGAGCATAGGCTTCTAAGGCACGTTGAAAGTTGTGCAGTTGTTCTTGGGAGTTCCAAGGGCCGTTAAATCGGTAATTCGGGGTAACAGCCACTGCTATTTGTTGGCGGGGTTGACCGAAGAATTTGTCGCTTTTAATACTCGGATTAGATGCAGAATTGTCAGCAACTATATCTACAGGATAATTGAGGCTTTTGGGGAGACTTGGTGTTATGATATCTTCAGGATTCGCTGTGAAGTAATCATTGATTATTTTCTCGAAAATATCAATATCAGCCCAGAGTTCTAGGGTTTGGGCGTGGGAATTTAGTAGTCTTTCTTTCAATAAAAGTCGCACTTTTAATTGCTGTCTCGCCAATTCCTGTTCTTCGGAATTCAAACCAGTAGCTTTTTCAATTTCTGCGGTGTTAGTTTGCACCCAATTTTCGGAATTGGCAAGTTGAGATTGACATTGAAATAACTGGCACAGAAAGATACTAGCTGTGACACTGCCAGTAATCCTAGCTAATTTGGGATAATAGATTACCGGATTTCCGACGTTTCCTAAAAATATGCCTATCTGCATTTTATATGTTCTCGTTTAATGAATGTTGCTTGTTGTCAAGTCTAGATCCCCCTAAATCCCCCTTAAGAAGGGGGACTTTGAGAACACTCTTGTCCCCCCCTTAAGAAGGGGGGTTAGGGGGGATCTAAAGTCTAATTGGAGTAGGAGTGACTTTAATAACACTCTTCAAAACCAAAGAAACCGGGTTTTTTGTGATTTTTGTGTGGTGTAACGAAGTATGTTCGTAAAAACCCGGTTTCTGGCCACCCGCGCGTAAGTCTTAGTATAGCTTTAAAGCTTATATTCGAGAGGTTCACAAAACTCATTCACCCCACTCTTAAACACATAAATAATCACCGCAGTTATCAAAATCTCCGGGCAAATACTTGCAGCAACCAAATCTCCGAAAGTCGCATTCAAGCGCCCGTTAGTCAAATCTTCTTTCAACTCAGATTTGCAGATAGCAACACGACATCTTTTGGCTAATCCGTCTAACCAATTTTCCGATATATTTGGTTCTTGTCCGGCTTGAATCGCCAGAGATATCGCTGCATCCTCGATGTTTCCCTCGCAATCTTCTATTTCGTCAAGGGCTTTCAATGCTTCGGGATAGGCAGCTAATTCGGAGCGAAATCTGGCTATTTCTTGGGAGGTAATAACGACCATATTATTTTGCTTTTTTCTTTGCTTGCAGGACAAGTTGAGGAATTAAGGTTGATATTATAGCAGTCGCCAAGGCGCTTTGGTCACCCGGCCCTTCGACTACGCTCAGTGAGCGGAAGTGCGGTGCCCTGAGCGGAGTCGAAGGGTCCTAACCACCTTGGCGGTTGCTATATAACATTTTTTTGTTTGGGGTTGGGATTGGAGTAATCTATTTCGATGATTTCCCCGCTTGCTAACTATATCGGGAGTGGGGACGCTCGTACTACATAATTCCGATATTCTGAAGCAGGAATTGAGATCAGCTTTTCTCTGCTTGAGACATACCACAATCCACGGACATTTCACCTAAAGAATCAGTAAAAGTAACTTCATCTTTGTAATGTCGTGGGGTTGCCATCAATAACTGCCAAGCTTCCCCAGCATCGATTAAATTCATCCGGCCGGGATAATGAATTTCTAACAACTCTTGAACCATTGGGTAATAGTTGGAGTTGATGCTAGGAAAAATGTGATGTTCTGTATGGTAAGAAAAGTTCAAATGTAGCAGATCGAATATTTTGGGAACCCGCAGTGACATACTGTTGATCAGTGGGTCATTGATAGCGGTCATCCGACAACCCATGTGATTGGTGAAGATGTAAAACATTGCGCCCGCATGACCAATTGCGATCGGCAAAATGTAGGCGAGAGCTACTTTGATGGGATTAAATTCTAGGTAGAATAAGATGCTTAGATGAATCCCTAAGATTCCCAAACACTCAAGGGCGATTGTAAATCTATCTTTAGGACTAACTGTAAAGGCGGCGGGCACATAATCGACGGATTTATCATTGAATAATAACACCGAGGAGACATTGCGGAAGTTATGTACGAACCACGATCCAGCCATGCCTACAATGAACCATAGCGGATTGACTTCAATTGAGGGTACAAAGAGATTTTGAATCCATTTTCCCCAGGTATCGGGCTGCTGGTACAGGTAATTGCGATCGGGATCTGCTAGGGAGTTTGTGTTGTTATGATGTACGAGGTTGTGCAGATTTTTCCACTGGGTAGGTGGCATGAATAGCATACTTAATCCCAAAAAGGCGATCGGATAAGTCAGCGGGGACTTTTTCTGAACGCTACCGTGCATGAGGTCGTGGGAGCTAAATAGCAGAACTATGATACTATTGCCCATGATTATGGCTAAAGGTAGATATAGCCATAAAAAATATACAGGCCATTTGTCTAGATGGCTAGCAATTCCCCATCCCAGCAGTAAAATGCCCAGATTGATCAGGAGTATTACTAACTTGCTTGAATTGGGTTCAAAGGCATCTGATGGTAGCAGTGGACGCAATTTCTTAACGTATACTGAGTGATGAATTAGGTTTTCTTCGCCTAAAATCGGGGTTGTAGTTTTGTCTAGAGTATTGAGTGTTTTTTCGGATTTCATATTGTCACTAAGAGTATTTAGGGGTCACTCAATAACTTTCTAAGTTTAATTATATCTGAAATATTGATTGTTAACTGTTCACTGTTGACAGATAAATAACTAATTACCAATTATCCTTTGACCCTTCGACTCCGCTCAGGGAACCGCCAATTGCCAATTACTAATAACATTAAAAAAGTCCATTACCCTGAACTATTTCTTTAATTGTAGTCAGCGTATCCAAACCAATTAATCCTCGGCGATAACCTTTCTGGTTTGACATTCCTAGAAATATGGCATCTCCCCGATTTTGATAGCGCCAAAAGCGAGGGGAGGCATTAATAAAAGTAGATGCACTGTTGACATCCAGGGCAAATTGGCGACTTTCTAGGTAAGATTCTGTGGCGATGCTGTCGGCGTGGCCGCTGCTGTAGCGGTTGATCCAGCCGATCGCACTTTCTAAACTATCGACAACTTTAAACGCTATGGTTTTGTTCAAATAAGGTTGAGTCCACTCAGATGCTTCCGCTAACTTCAAGTCTGGGAAATCTGCAACGAGTTCGGTATCTCCCTTAATTTGAAAGCCTTTTTCTGTTAAACTGTTCCATAGCCTAACTAAAGAAGAAGACTTTTGGTTGCGATCGATCACCACTTTCTCGATCGCATTTACCGGATCTGGCACACTTTGATGACTGTCCAAAATCATCCACCTCGCCATCTCCAAACTACCCGTAGGCGACCAATAAAGGTAACAATTGCCCATAGCCGATCGCAACACCGGTACTGTACATTGTCGCACCACCTTCTGCACTAAACTAGGCCTGCCGTAGGGAATAATTAAGTTGAGATATTGGTCTTGAGTGACTAAATCGCGGATTGAAGTGCCTCCATCGGGCGGCAATACCTGCAAACATCCTGATGGCAAACCAACCTCATCGATCGCCGAATGCAAAGCTTCTCCGATGACTGCATTTGTTTGCCAGCTTTCGCTACCGCCTTTGAGAATCAAGCTGTTAGCACTTTTGAGGCACAAACCAGCCGCGATCGCCCCCAACTCTGGAAACGCCTCATAAATTAGCGCGATCGCCCCTAGTGGCAACGATTGACAGTACACTTGGCATCGATCGACCTGATAAGAAGCATTGATCACACGCCCGATCGGATCTGGCATTTCTCCCAATCGCTGGAGGATTTGCACAGTCGTCTTAATCCGATCGGGTGTCAGCTTTAACCAATCGACAATCAATTCGGGAATCGCCATGTCCCGACTCGCTTCTAGATCCAGAGTATTTGCTTCTAAAATGTCATTTTGCCGACGTTTCAGCGCACTCGCCATCGCCTGTAAAGCAGCAGCGCGATCTGTACTTTTTGTCCCCGCCAACTCCAAAGAAGCTTGGTAAGCATAGCGGGCAACATTTCCCGAATCGAGTAAAGGGCTAGAATCGTCAATTATCATCTATCTAACGCCTGTAAGCCAGCCAAACCATCAGCGCTGGCAACATTGCTAGTAGCACAGCGACCATTGCCCACAGAATAACATTGGAACCAGGCGAGTGCAGTGCCAGTGGCAACCAAATCATTAGAGGCACTAAAATCATGCCTAGGGCGAGTGGCAAGTAATGAGCTCTCAAACCCCCATGAGCTTTGTTCCATTGTTGACCAGTCCACCGCCAAGTTTGTTTGTAAGGATAGTTTGTTGATAGTTGCTCAATCACGTAGCCACTTTCGTCCAAAACAAATATTTCCTGACAGCGGTTGCAACCAAAAGCCTCTGTCAGTATGATTGGGACGAGACGACCCCGACGCCGACAAGGGCAGGGATAATCACCGTTTAAGTCAATTTTTGGATCTTTTTGAGATGGCACGGGCGATCGGATAACAAAAGCGGTTGTGCAAAAATAATCGTTCCTAAGATGTTAATTATATCAAACTTTCCAAAATCTAAAATCTAAAATCTAAAATCGATTGACTGGCTTTTTGGGAAATATCCAATAACAAAATCCCAGGCTCCTCAAGGGGGTCTGGGATTTAATTGTATTTCGTCTTTAAAAGCGGGTGACGCGATTCGAACGCGCGACATTCACCTTGGCAAGGTGACGCTCTACCACTGAGCCACACCCGCATTTGTTGCCCTCTTAACTATATTGCCTTAACTTTCTGAGTTTGTCAAGTGTTTTTCATAAGTTTTTTCAGAAACTCCGTCAAGGGCCACAGTCTGAATGATTAATTAAATCAGTAATTACACTATTTTTGACAGCCAACAGCCGATCGCAAAGCTAAAATCAAGCTGGAATTTGGGAGAACACCGATATGTCAGACTTAAATCGCGGAATCATGAAGTTCAAGGGAGCTGATAGCCCGATCGCGATCGCTATTTCGGCGATTGTGATTGCAGGCGGCATCGGCTTCCTGATCTGGTGGGCGCTGCAATCAGCCTACACATTTAGCTAGACAGGCGGGACTCAGATGCCTACAACATACCGCTTGCGGTTGGTGTAGGAGCGTCACCTAATTTTCTAATCAAACGCAAAACCCCATCGCACTTTATATCCCCGACTTCTTCTGCGAAGTCGGGGATATCGGTATTCTGTCCTAGGGTTGATGAAACATTACTGCCCGATCGACTACCCTTGTAGTATACTTGTAATTAAATTGCGCCCAGATCGCAGTTGTCAAATCCAAGTATTTGCAAGGGTTGTATCTCAAAGAAAAATATGGCAAGTTTTCGGGACATTCTAAAATACTACAACCGCTACTGGAAAACTTCAGTTTTGAGTATTGTAAAACTATAGGGGGCATCTAGCATTTTTGCACTAGCCGATTTGCTTGTACCCTACGCGATCGGACAAATATTAAACGTATTGTCGGGTCAACCTACAGATACACTCCCTCCAAGAAACCGGCGAGTTGGTGGATTAAGCATTGCGTGTGGCAATTGATCGTCCTCCTCTCCTCTGGTTGTGCTAATGTGTACTTTTGTATCGGTTCTAATCGAGATCTTCCACCACTGTCAGCAACAGGCAAGATGCCTGTTCCACAAGAAAATTCATCTTTTGTGGAACAGGCATCTTGCCTGTTCATCACGATGTTGTTCAAAAGAGAGTTTTACTAAATGAAAATCGCGGTTAAAAAGTCAGATTTTGTGCTGACTCCCTACATGAAAAGCAACGACTTGCGAGCGACTTATCAAATCCTCAACACAGTTGTCCCTTATCTTATTTTATGGTTTTTGGCAGTCAAAGCTGCTGCTATTTCCTTGTGGCTGCTTCCGCCCATTATAGTTTTGATGACGCTCTTTTCAATACGTTGTTTTTCTTTGATGCACGATTGCGGACACTATTCACTCTTTAGCTCAAAAAAAGTCAATAGAATTGTCGGTTTTATGCTAGGTGTCATCAACGCTATCCCCCAATATCCGTGGTCAAGAGATCATGCTTACCACCACAAAACCAATGGTGATTGGGAGCGATATCGTGGTGTTGCAGACTTTCTTTCCACTGAGCAGTTTTCTAAACTAAATTCATCTGACCAAAAGCTTTATGAATTACTGCGTCATCCATTAATGGCTTTTCCTGGAGGTTTTTTCTACCTCGCAATCCAGCCAAGACTTGCCCTCATTCTGGGAATTTATGATTTTATCAGTCATTTATTTGTTAGTTTGAAGCAAGATCGAAGCATGAGTTTATCCGAAATCATTTCTGCTCATAAGTCGAAACATTGGCAGACAACGACGGAGTTTTGGGATTTGCTCTTCAACAATATTTGTGTAATTAGCGTCTGGATTACCCTTAGCCATTTTCTTGGGGCAGGTTTCTTCTTGAGCTTTTACTCCATCCTCTTGACTTTTTCTGCTGTAATATTCATCTGGGTCTTCTTTGTACAGCATATTTTTGAAGGCTCTTATGCCCACAACACAGAAGATTGGGACTACTTACTTGGAGCTACTGAGGGTAGTAGTTATCTGGAGTTACCAACAATTCTCAAGTGGTTTACCGCAGACATCGGCTACCACAACATTCATCATCTTTCCGAAAGAATCCCTAACTACCATCTCGAAGCTTGTCACAAAGAAAATATTCGACTTCTCTCGAATGTAAAAACGCTGCGGATCCGCGATATGCTCCACTGTTCCAAATTTATTCTATGGGATTCTGACTCGAATAGCCTGGTGTCGATCGCATCATTTCGTCAATCTGCTGAACCCATTAGTCTAGGTCAGCCCACATAGAGATTCCCAATGCCCAATTCCCAATTCCCAATTCCCAATGCCCGATGCCCAATTCCCAATTCCCAATTCCCAATTCCCAATTCCCAACTTAACTTATGTATCCGACTCTCTTTTATTAATATTTCTGATGTATTGTGACAAATTCAGAGTCTGGTGCTAAGGTAATTAAATGTGATGCAAATGGGTCGATGCCCGAGCGGTTAATGGGGGCGGACTGTAAATCCGCTGGCTACGCCTACGCTAGTTCAAATCTAGCTCGGCCCACCACATTTTAATTAAAAGTTAAAATTTAAAAATTAAAAGTTAAAAGTTTTAGTTTAATAATCTTAATTTTTCATGCCCGTATAACTCAGTGGTAGAGTACCTCCTTGGTAAGGAGGAAGTCATGAGTTCAAATCTCATTACGGGCTTTTTACGTCTGCTCTGCTCACTAAGGGCACTATAAGCGTATTTATATCAGAGTATTAGCTTATTTCTGGATACACGATACCACGAACCTACCGTTATTTGTAGATGTGGTGCGTAACAGAAACATAAGGTGGTGGTTTAACGCTACCATGAAGCAAGCAATTAGCACCAAAATTACCGATGTCCAGCTAAATATAGACTTAGAAAATTTTGGGTAGATATCATAGATCGAATGCGTATCCAGCGGGAGCTTCTGATGAGTTTATCTTTTAAGCAATTGACCCTTTATATGACTCTGCTGTCCATCGGGGGAGGTATTGGATGGTTGGGAAATCACTATCTCCAAAACCAAAACGGTCTGGAAACAGGCTCGGTTTTGCCCGTGGTACGCCAACAAATCCCACCCTATGCGTCTTCTCAAGTCCCGTCCAATCCACCAGTCGATCGCACCAATTCCAATTTTATTGCCGAAGCCGCCCAAAAAGTCGGGCCGGCTGTAGTGAGAATTGACGCATCCAGCAAAGTAGTCAGTCCAGTACCCGAAGCTTTCAAAAATCCTTTATTTCGTAAATTCTTTGGGGAAAATTTACCAGTACCGGAAGAAAAAATTAAGCGTGGTACAGGTTCGGGGTTCATTCTCACTGCGGATGGCCGGATCATTACTAATGCTCACGTCGTCTCCGGGACTGATACTGTGAAAGTGACACTCAAAGACGGCCGAGAGTTTGAGGGTAAGGTGCAGGGAGTCGATCCGTTGACAGATGTCGCTGTTGTGAAGATTAATGCCCAGGATTTGCCTCAAGTGTCTTTGGGTCGATCGGACAATATCGTACCAGGACAATGGGCGATCGCGATCGGCAATCCTTTAGGTCTTGACAATACAGTAACAGTGGGCATTATTAGCGCTACAGGTCGATCGAGCTCCCAAGTAGGCATCCCCGACAAACGAGTCCGATTCATCCAAACCGACGCCGCCATCAACCCCGGAAATTCTGGCGGCCCGCTGCTGAATGACTCCGGCGAAGTCATTGGCATCAATACCGCCATTCGTGCAGATGCTCAGGGCTTGGGGTTTGCAATTCCCATCGAAACCGCCAAACGAGTTTCCGATCAGCTATTCGCCAAAGGTAAAGCCGAACATCCTTACCTCGGTATTCAAATGGTCAGTTTAACTCCCGCGACCAAGGCAGAAGTCAACAAACAGCTCAATGCTAAGATTGCCCTAGATAAAGGCGTAGCCGTGACCCGAATTGTTGAGAATTCCCCCGCTCAAAAAGCCGACCTGCGTCCGGGAGACGTGATTGAAAAAATTGACGGAATTGCAGTTAACAATCCAGGAGACGTACAAGAAAGGGTGGAAAACACGGTTGTGGGCAAAGAACTCGAAATGCAAATTAACCGTCAAGGTCAAATTCAGAAAATTAAAGTGCGCCCTGGTGCCTTTCCAATCTCAGGCAACTCCGCCGGTGGGTAATTGCAGGTGCAGAGGTTGAAGGTTGAATTCGATTTTTTTGGGCAAAAATCTTCACCCTTCAACTGTCTCAACCCGTTGATATTTTCACTTCTCTTGAGGAGAATTTGGTTTAATCGAGCTGGTGCTTGCCAAATTTTCTTCTAACTGCATCCTCTGCTCCATTTTTCGCAGAAAATAACCAGTCATCATCGCTGAAGCTAGCAAACCTGCTAAATTTTCGCGATCCGTAGTAATGTGGACATTAAAATTTTCCGAAGGCAAGATGCCTAAAAGTCCTTGAACGTTGTGAGAGATAATCTCTTTGATTTCTGGGCTAACTGACTTAGCTACACGATCTAAAACCTCTGGGGATTGGTGTTGGAGGTACTTCAAAAGTGGATTGTCTGCGGTTTGTTTAGCATTGTCCAGGTCAAAGTCAGGGTGAAAAACCATTGGCGATTCTTAATTTCTGGCTTGCTACATTCTAGTTTAAACTTACTCGTCACTGCTTGGGTACAAATTTGCCTGAAAGTCAATTTGTAGCTGTTTGGGCAACTGATCTACTTGAAAATACCGATGAAATTTGTCGGTAACTTGTAGCCAATAGGAGCGACTATCGTTTGGTCGTCGTTTGCGGACAAAACCGAGTTCAACAAGTTCTTGCACTTGTTGGTAAGCACCTGAACCCCTTAAGTTAACTAAGTCTGGTTGAGCTATGCCGCCTTTGAGGGCGATCGCAGCTAGTGTCCGCAGAGCCCCAATACCTAATTCTGGAGGTATCAAAGTTTGCATTAAACTGGCAAACTCTTCTCTGAGTTGCAGGCTATATCCTGTAGGGGTTTCCACAACCTCTAATGCACTGTCGCGGTGAGCTGAGTCCGACATCAGTTCAATGATGGCATCTTCGACATCGGTGCGATCGCACTTAGCAATTTCAGCAATCTCTGCGATCGAGACTGGCTGCCCTTTTAGGTAAAGTATGGCTTCTATTGTAGTTGCTAAGCGAGTCATTTTGAAATTGGAAATTGGGAATTGGGAATTGGGAATTGGGAATTGGGAATTGGGAATTGGGAATTGGGAATCTCCTTTGCACAAATCTCAAATAATGGCTCACAGCGTAGGCAGATTTTACGATTTCATTGCGACACTTATTGTGGTTTAGTTAAATCAGGCTTCAATTCCATCATCCGGCTATCCAGTTTGCGCGCAGCATCGCTAATCGTTACAGTTGGCTTAGTGCCATCGAGATAAATAATCGCCGTAAAAGCCCCTATTTTTCCCCGCCGAAATATAGCATAATCCACATTCATGGGTATGTTTTGGATCTTTCCTTGACTTCTCCACCCAGCCGAAACCTCACCAGTATTGTCTTGCAAAGTTAAAGTGGCAGGATTAGTGAACTGCAATTCTTTGTTACCGCTTAAACCTTTAGAGAACTCTTTTGCCGCAGTCCCTTCACGGATTTGCTGGTCAAACTTAGCTTGTTTCATCGGATCTGACAGTTGCGTTGTGAATCCTATGAGCAATTGAAACTGCTTTTCATCAACTTTTTGGTAAGCAAAGACACTTGCTGGCTTAAAATCAGGGTTCTGGCTGAGTTGATTTTTGAAATTTGCCGCCCCGGATGAAATCTCTGTAAAACCCGGAGGTAAGTCTTGTAAAGGAATGACTACATTGGATAAGTCCGCTGAGGGAGCTGAAATATCGGCAGCTTGAGTTTTGCTGTTTGCAAGTCCTGGATTCGCGATCGACAATTCAGCAAATCCACCCCCAAATGTAGCACCAATCAGCAAACACACTAAGACCGATACTTTTTCTTTCATTGTTTTACCCCTTTGCTATCCACCAAGCTTTAGTTTGAAATTGCTAATACTGTAGACTTCCTATCCAAGCACATGAGAGTACAAATGGGAAGCCTTATTTCCTAATCTGAAAAGGAACCAGCTATGCCCAATGCCCCATGCCCAATGCCCAATGCCCCATGCCCCCATGCCCAATCTTCTCAAACATTTTGCTCTGCCGATTCTAAGTCCTCTAATTCCTGCGTAGACTGCCATCCAGCTTGCCAGAGCGATCGATCTTTAAGCTGTTGGGCGTTCAGCCAGAAACGCACATTGGGGTCGCAAGCAGCCACGATTTCTGCAAAGATCCATTTACCTTCGTTTTTTCGGTTAACTACTTGAAAGTGCCGCCACCCCCAAGTTTTTTGCATAGCCGTCCACCGAGAACCAACTAAATAAGGAAATTTTTGTTTTTTTGGCACAGTATTTTTGTCTATAAATATGTTAGAAAGCAAGTTGTTTTCATTAACTTGTTCCGTTTTACAATACCAATAAAATATATACTTTATTCAGAAATTCAATCAATCCACGTCATTTTTAGTCAATAGACATCTCCTATAATTATTTTGGAACAGGCATCCTGCCTGTTCGACCCAGGCTTTTTAGGAGATATCTAATAGAGCAGTATTTTATATTGATTTGCCGACAATCTCCCTGATTTTTCAAAAGTATGGGGCAGTTTAATTGCTGCCCCTGTAAATATGTATACCTATTGAATAAGGATTATTTTCTCCTCAGAGCCGCAAATAGCAAATTTATCCAACATGAGATCAATCGTGCATCTCCAATCTAAAAGCAATTAACACAGGTTATGGTTTTCGGCAAAAATACCTTGATTATCTAACTGTTAAGACTTGTGTCCTGACAAATCCAGAGGAAGTTGGGGTAGCCGGAGTCGAACAGCATTGGTTTGTAACCAGAGAGTGATAGCGTGCTTCCGTTGCGGAGTCACGTACTCTCCTGGTCTGATCACGCCGGCACAGACGCCGATGTTTTTAATCAGGGTTTCTCGCTCCGATGAACTAGCACCCTGTAGCAACCTGACTTGGGCTTTGATAAAATCTACGTTCATAGCTGAAAGTAAAAGTAACTAGAGAACTCGGTTAAATATCGATGCTTTGATTCCAATCATAACTCTGAAACCACTGTCTATGAATCAAGTCGATTCAAGATCCCCAGGGTGAGGATTGTGGCGTGTAAAGCTAGGCAACTTTATTTACTTTATCTGTTTTCGCTAACAAAAGTGTCACTATGTTAGCAGTTTTGAAACTTTTTTTTATGGTTAAGAAGTGTTACAATTTTCGATCCCATCTAGCAATAAAGCCGGGTTTAGTGCTAGTGTTGCCCTCCAGAATTGGAAAAGTTCAACACCATCTGTAACTCTTTGACTTCTTGGGTTTTACCCCCCCAGATTGAAAAAGCGATCGCCCTTTACACCTAGACACTGCCACCTTAACCCGTTGTTTTTAGATCCGTCAAGATGAATTGAGTAAAACTCTAACCTAAGAGATACGTGTTGTTGCAGGCAGTAATATAACGCAGCAATTTAGAGATTAGGGCTATGAGTTACAAGTTAAATAATTAGCTCATAATTCACAACTCTAACCTCACAAATTGTATCTAAATCAACCTTTTTTCTGAAGTTTTAGCTTACTTTTCCACTCAGCGATCGCCTTCTGAGCCGGTTTATAACTCTTGGTGCCAGACGGAACCAACGACGCAGCTTCAACAGCGTCTTTAAGCTTCCCTTGAGAGCTACGCAATTGAGCAATTTTCAGGATAGTTTCGCTCCATTCTCCCGACAAACGCTGAGCTTCTGTGTGAAGAGGCTCACCCGCTTGAATCTGGTTAACTTGCTCGATCGCCTTACTGTAAGAAGATGCCTCACCACGCTTAATTTTTGTCTTAGCAGCAGATATCAGAGCCACATTCAATTGCTGCTGCTTAGACAAATCCTGCCACTGAACGATCGCCTCCTTGGACTGATTATAAATCGGCTTATTGGCATCAGGCATCAATTTAGCCGCTCCGATCGCTCCTAGGAAATCGCCCTTAGCAGCCCGCCCGTTAGCTATATCCAAAATCGTCAAACTCCAGCGCTCAATATCCTGCTGAGTTTGCGGATAAAGCGGATCTGTCGGCGCGATCGATCGAGCTTTTCTGACAGCATTATTAAAACTCGAAGCCGAACCATCCTTCAGCAAAGTTTTCGCCTCAGCCCAAACCTGCTGGCTAGAAGGTTGCGGTTTCTTTCCAGTTACTACCGGTACAGCCTGCTGTTGGTTCCGAGGAACTTCAGCACTAGGAGTTATAGGCTTTATCCCAGACTTTTGAGGCGGACGGTTTTGAGCATTTTCAGCGGTCAATTTGGGGCTGACTTCCTGCTGAGCCATAAAAATTGACCTGTTGGTGAAAAAGACACCCAACAGCAGAATCGCAGCAGTAGCACCACTCCACAAAATTAGCTGCTGCAAAAACGACTTGTCCGAAGCCCCATTATCCAAATCTTCTGGTTTTTGCAAATTTGGTCGATCGCCACCACCATCAGCAGACCCAGCAACATTCGGCACCGGCACCTCAGTCGGCTTTTCAGTTCCAGTATCCTGAGAGTTACGAGTAGCTGTAGGCAAATCCATTTGAGCCGTCGTCGCACCCATGAGAGAACGATCGAAACCATTACTTTCAGCCCCAACAGTCATACTACCGTTACGTCCTGCCACTTCAGCACTTGCTACAAGAGCCAGATCCGGTAAAATCACCAAATGCGCTTTTCCCGGAGGATTTACAACCATCAAAGGTTCCTGTTTTGGACGCAAATGGTGATCGCACAACTCAGGTAGGCGATCGGTCAAAAAACGATCTAAACCCTTAAGAGTCTTGCACTGTCCCGATCGCAGCCCCTCCAAAAGAGCCGTCGTGAAAAACCCTTGGCGCAGAGCCGAAGTCTCCCGCGAAACTTGATTCGGCCGACAAGAAAGCATCGTCGGGATTTCCAAATTCCGAGCCAACTCCGCAGTTTCAACCCCTATAGTTTCCCCAGCTTTCACAATTTGGCTACGGTTCATATCAACCAGAACCAACACTGTTTCGGTAGGAGCCTTTTTCAGAGTATTCAAAAGCAACTCTACCGGAATCCCCGTACCTTGAATATCAGCAGGATTCCCATCCACCGGCATCAAATAATCCTTCCCTTCATGGCTGACACCATAGCCACTAAAAAAGCACCAGAGTAAATCCCCCTGTTGCAAGTGTTCCGCGCACAAATTTTCCGTCAACTTCAGAATATTTTCCCGATTCGGGTAAGTTGAGTTACCCCATAGCGAGGGCGAACTATCCGTCATCAGAAGGCATTCATCCCTCGAAAAACCAGCCTCTTCAACCAAAAAAGTGTACACCGCCTCTGCATCCTCTTGGGCATAACTCAAAGGCTGAAGTAACTGATATTGATTTATGCCTATTGCAATACAAGCGTGATGTTTCATAACCCTATGCTCGATATATATATTAAACAGCTTGCACAAAACGATAACACATAGTTGGCTTGAACCTTGACCCGAATTTCGTCAGAAGTCAGATAGCAGTTGACACAAGGCAGAAGTCACAATGAACCAAAAATTCAGAGTGCCATAATTTTAACTTCTTGTATTGCCTGAAAATTTTTTGTCCTGTGTATTTAGAAAAAACCAGGTTAAATTGGATACAGAAGCCAGTCAATTTGTCTTCGGAGTCGATCGGCTCAGAAGACACAAATTCACCCAACCAACATTACCAAACAGGAATAACGCGCCAATGATCTCTACAGCCAACAGAGAAATCATCCTCCCAACCGACTCCCCACTGAAACAAAAATATCCTAAAAGCCATAACCACTATAGATTTCAGGATTTCTTTGCATTCGATCGCAAAATTGGCACCATCAACGACTGGAATGAATCGCGCAACATTTTCACCAGCGAAGACTTCATCATCGGTTTGGTCGAAGGACTAGAAGAAGAAGTAGGCCCTGCTTCATCTGTGATCATGTATACTATTGGTTGCCAGTGGGGACTCCAAGATTCTGAATTTTTTCAAAAATGGTTCAGCGCCGAATTCAGCCAGAACATTCGTCAGTCAAATCTGATGTTTCTACTAGAAACTTGGTGGTGGCCATTCACAGCTCAAGGCTGGGGTCGCTGGGAAGTAGATATGAGCGATCGCAAGCACGGCTGTATCTTCATCAACCTCTTTGACTCAGCAGTTGCTCGCACCCTGGGCGACGTGGGCAAACCAGTTTGTCACCTTTACGCTGGTTTGTTCGCCGGTTTCTTCGGATCTCTAGTCAAAAAACCCCTGAGCTGCATAGAACTCCAATGTTACTCAATGGGAGAAACCTATTGCAAGTTCCTACTCGGCAACCCCGACAAAATTGATGCCGCAGCATTTTGGCTCAACGAAGGTGCCAACGCCCGCGACATTCAAAATCGAATCGAACACGGTGAAAGACTACAGTAAACTACCCGCCGCTACTTCTCGGAGTACCGATGATAGCGGCGGCCTTTAAAGAGGTTAAAAAAGATAGATGAAAAGTCAAAGTGCCTGGTTAGCGAAGTCTGTCCAAGAATTTTTTGGTAACTATAACTGGTTGGGAAAACCATTAGAAACTCAAAATGGTCTTGTCCCTAGTCAATTCTTGACTTTAACCATGCCAGTCTCAGACTTTTTTCGCGCTATTTCTTGGGAAGGAACTCCTGAAGTAGGCGCCATGCCCTCACCACCACCAATGCCAGTAATTTCTGTGTATGAACCCGCAGAAGTAACCATAGACGACCTATTTGACCTGTTTTAATATTTTTGTATACAGGGGCATCTTTCCATCTTCCTTCTGACTGACATCAGTTACATCCGTTAAATCCGTTACAGAATCCGTTGCCGAACTTCCTTTTACCACTTACTTAAAATCATGCACCCTGAGATTGAAGCACTTCTATATCAGGCAGAAAATCGCTTTCTCAAACCCGAAGAAATCACAGCCTTTAAGCGTCAAGCTGCAACCCTCTCCCAGCGCTTAAAAATTTACGAATTTTTACGAGATAAGGAAGAAAGCATATTCCAGCCAGTAGCCAACAAGCTACAAGAAACCTTCCCAGACGAAAAACAAGAAATCCTAGAACGCTCTCTTAAACATTGGCTGTTAGTCTTGCGTTACTGCGCTATGGCCATGCTGCTGAACGATCAAAATTTTCTCGAACAGCGCCTTCTAGACTGGCTTTCTGGCATATTTGAAGCCCACCAAACTCAGAAGATCGAAGCAACTATTTGCAATCTCCTACAAACTCGGATTAAAGAACTACTTTCCGAACAAGCACGAGCTATATTGCAGCCATTTTTAGACCAAGCCCAGTCACTTATTATTGATATACCTAATCAAGAATAGCAAAGAAGTAACTGCTCTCAAAAAGTCATTAGTCATTAGTCATTAGTCATTAGTCATTAGTCATTAGTCATTAGTTATTGGTTGCTTCCAATGCCCTATGCCCTATGCCCAATGCCCAATGCCCCATGCCCCATGCCCAATTCCCAATTCCCAATCCCCAATCCCCAATCCCCAATCCCTAATTCCCAATTCCCAATTCCCATGATTAATATTGGCGACATACTCAAACAACCCCGACTCCCCGGAAACTACTTTGCCAGTGATGCTTACGTCAGAGGAGACCTCGAACTAGGCTTGCTCGAAAATCGCCGGGGCGATCGGCTTCTAGCACTTCCAGAAACACTGATTAAAGCCATTTACATCGGCTTAGAACAAGAAACTGGTCAAGCTTCCCGTCTAGTGCTATTCAACTGCGGTCGCTGGTGGGGTAAAAACTTCTACGTGCGTTTTTGCGAAGAAGTTAGCGAATACTATCAACAGCCAGTTTCAGAAATGGAAATGGTAGAATTTATTCAGTGCCTACAACAGTGTTGGAAAACTCACGGATGGGGAACATTTGAACTTGACTCCACCCATTCTGAGCAGGGATTTCTAGTAGTAAAGATTGCCAACTCTCTCTTTGCTAAAACAGCCCCTAAATCCAAGCTACCAGCCTGTTTTCTAGAAGCAGGCATCTTAAGTTCTTTCTTTACCCAACTTACAGGTCGAGAACTCCACTGTCTGCAAACTTCCTGTGAATCCCTGGGCTCTGATTGTAACCGTTTTATTTTAGGTTTGCGCGATCGGCTCCAACCCGCAGATTCTATGGTCGAAGAAGGACAAGATCACCAAACCATTATGAGTCAGCTTTGTCAAAAAAACTGACTGGTTTGATAGCTATTAGATAGTAGGGTGCTTAGCGTACATAAGCGTTTCCCAAGTCCTGTAAGTGTTCACTCCTGACGCACCCTACAAGCCTATAAAAGCATTTTACACTTAATTAAATTGACCTATTTATCGGCTTAAAAGCTAATCTCCGGCGAGCCAACCTCACTGAAGCCTATTTTAATTGCGCCTGTCTGAGCGAATCAGACTTGACGGAAGCTGGCTTAAACAGAGCGAATTTGACCAAGGCAGATTTGAGTAAGACTTATCTCAGAAAGATCACTTTGAATGGCAGCCACTTAAGCGGTGTCAACTTCAGTGGAGCCGACCTTACTGGTATAGATTTAAGCCGGAAACTTTTAACAGGAATCAATTTAGCAGAAGCATTATTAAACCAAGCCAATTTCAGTGGCGCTTATCTCATGGAAGCTAACTTGAGAGCCGCCAACCTTACCAAAGCCGACTTTAGTAATGCCTACCTAATCAGTGCCAACCTTTCTCATGCTTGCCTCCATCAAGTTAACCTGACCAAAGCTAATTTGAGTAAGGCGGACTTGCGAAAAGCTGATTTGACAGGAGCAAACCTCCGAGGAGCCATTCTCGCCGGGGCAGATTTAAGAGGAGTAAAACTGATGGCGACAATTCTCCCCAATGGTAAAACTTACCACTAAATTAAGTAGCTGTTTTGTATTGATTATTTGCCCAATAAAGTGCGGTCAATCTCCAGAATAGGCAAAAATAGGCTGGCTTCTTCGGCTGTGAGATGTTGTTTGATCACGTTTTTCATGACTTCGTAAGTCACAGACGGACCATGAAAAGCGCCTATAATAGTTTGTAACCACAGTAAAAGCCGATCGCGCAACCGTTCAGTATCATTTATTAACAGTGCAGCAGCCGAGTGCCTCAACACCTGTGCAAAATCTCCGCGACACTTGGCAGTCACATCTTGAGACCCCCGCCGAAATATATTTGGGTCTATAGACTGCATTTGCGTTTCCACTTGGCGCAGAATTTCTTTTTCAGAGGCTTGAATTTTTTTATAAGCACTCATCCTGTGGTTCAAAGACTGAAAGTAGTCTTTCAAAAATTGGAGTTCGGCTGCGGAGGCATAGCGTCCGTCTGCTTCCATACTCAAACGCGCAAGTTGACTCAACATAGGATTTTTTTCTGGTATTAAAATACCAACATATCAGTTTTAAGCTTCTTTAGTGCGAACTAAATACTGTCCTACTTGGAACCGTGTTTCATTGAGCTGAGTGACGATCGAGCGAGTGATCAACTTTCCCGATTCTACAACTACTTGACCCGTAATTGGATGTAACAAATCTTGCTGAGCTCGGCGACCGATCAGAGCTTCCACATTTTCGATAGCATTGATGTACATCCCCGCAGGTAACTGCACAACCACGCCTTCGCCCATAATTTCAGCCTGACAAGCCAGCCGCGAATTGGATGCCGCTGTAGTAATGACCTCCAGCGTCCTCCTCTCCCGACGGTTCATGTCAGACAAGCCTTCCATGCCTTCTTTAATGTAGACGTGGCAGGTAGCGCACATCCCCCGCCCTCCGCATTCCTTAAGAACGTCTAAGTCTTTGGAAAGTAAGGCAGACAAGATATTCGATCGCGTTTCGACTGCCATTTCTTCGGCAATTGGATCTAGTCTAATAATTTTAACCATATTGATTTTTCATCCTGTCAAGTTGAGTATTTAGAACGTTTAAGATGGTGAGACAGCATCGGCTTCGGGCTCTATGACCCAGATTGCATAACCGCTCGCTGTTTTGGTAATCGCTGTTGAGTCGCCCCTATTCCCCAGCTTAGCAACCGTCGCTAAAACTTTCTCCGCCTCTTTGATCGCCTTAAAAAAGCTGTAATACTCGCGATCGACTAAAATAGCAGCCACAGGCTGTTCCAAATCTGGCACCCGAATTCGGCAAGATTTATACTGGCTCCGCAGCTCCAAGATTTTAGTAGGTGCGACTTTGCGATCGCTTTTATTCGGCTGAGACTGAACCTGAGATAACATAGGCAGTACCTGGCGATCGATTCAAAATTTGAATTTTGTCAGAATTCTTTACATATTTTAATACTAGCTCAAGCTTTTTCTATAATTAGACCGATGCAAAATTCTAAATACCGCATTTTAGGGCTAGTCGGACAAGGACAATTTGGTCGAGTCTATTGTGCTAGCGTTCGAGAAACTCCGACCAAGGACTCCCGCCTCACCAGCCAACTCGTAGCTCTCAAAGAACTCAGCCACCAAAAAGCCCCAACTAGCGAATTCTTGCGAGAGCTGTGGTTCCTGATCACCTTACAACACCCCAACATTGTCACCTGCCGAGCCCTGGAACACACAGCTACAGGCAGATACTTAGTTATGGACTACTGCGAGGGAGGAACCCTCCGCAACTTGCTCAAACAAGACCGCCCATTAAGAATGCTCGAAGGTTTGCAGCTCATTATGGGAGTGTTAGCCGGATTAGACTACGCTCACCGTCGAGGCGTAGTTCACTGCGACATCAAACCAGAAAATATCCTCCTAACTTTAGGCTCCAAAGGTTGGTCACCAAGACTATCTGACTTTGGCATCGCCCGCCGACTTCCCGAAATCGGTACTACCCGTCTCCACCAAGAAATTTCTCCCGACGCTACCGTCGGCTCCCCCGCTTACATGGCACCAGAGCGGTTTTACGGTCTTTACTCTCCCATGTCAGATATATATGCAGTCGGAATTTTGTTATTTGAGTTGTTAATGGGCTACCGGCCTTTTGGTGGAACGCCAGGAGACTTGAGATGGGCTCACTTAAATCAACGTTTGCAACTTCCTGATGCCATCCCGGAACCTTTGCAAGCAGTAGTCAAAAAATCTTTGGAAAAGCTGCCAGCCCGTCGCTTTGCTAGTGCTTCCCAAATGGCTCAAGCGCTGCGACTGGTTATGTACACTCCTGCTGTCAGACAATTGGGAGACTGCATTATTCCTTGGGAAAATTCTGCACCCAGTAGTACCAAAAGCCTGAAGTCGGAAACTGAGTCTGAACTGGAACTCGAAGAGGAAAAAACATCGGATCGGGCGATGAATCTACTTCAGACTGCGACTTACTCGCTCTCGCAGCCCAAGCCACTGATACTTCCTGCACCGCTGACAGTTTTAGTTGCTACTGAAACCTATCTCTACGCTGCTGTGGGTACAGAGGTCAAGGTGTGGTCTCAGCCTGGAAATCAGCTACTTACGGGAGAAACGGAAGTTTCTGTGTCAATGCCGGAAACCGTGCGGGCTATTTTGCCAGCATCCCACGGCTGTTGTGTTCTTTCATCCCAAAAACTGTACTGGCTCAACGATCAATCTTGGGAGCCTCAGTGTTTGCTGGATCTAGGTCTCAGGCAAGGGCCAGATGCTTGTAAAGTTGCTATTGACTCTGACGGCCGCTGGTTGACAGTCGCTGTTCCGGGTGAACTGCGCTTTTATTCTTTGGCGACAAATAGCACTGTGGGCGATCGGGAGAAAGCTCTAAAGCCGATCGCTACTATCCCGCTACCAGAACACTATTTGCCAGAATTAATGTTTTTGGATCGGCGACACGTCTTGGCAATCTGGCCAGACAACGAACCCAAAAATCCCCAAACTACTTTCAGAGCTTATACTCGTCGCGGCACGGCAATTGGTTCTGTGCAGTTATCTACGAGCATTCGACAGGTGCTGTTGACCCCTGAACCATCATATACTTTGTTGGGAATTCCCCAAGGTGGTAAAGCCGCTGTGCTGTTAATGAAGTTGTGGCCGCTCAAAGTAGCGCGAATTCCCCTTGACAGTTTTCCCGTGTCTGCTTGTGTTGCTAATTGGGGATGCGTGTTGGCGGATGTTGGGGGGGAGATGGTTGTGTTAAACACTCAAGGAATTCAAGTAGGGAACTTTAGTGGGCCCGCTGCACCCCAGGCGATCGTCCCTTGGGGAAATAAAGGTTTGGTGATTGCGACCAATACAGATGAAGGTAGTCACCTGCACTTCTTAGATATAGATGTTTAGGGACAAACTTGCGATCGGGCTTTAATGCCCGATCGCAGGTGTCACTGGATATCTATTTCGGGGTTCCCATAGATAAATAGAGATTTGTGGCGATCGAACATCTACATCTATATATAGGAAATCGACATAGTGTAGAGATATTCTACCCATGTGGGGGATTTACCCCGCCCAAAAGCCAAATTTCGCCCCAAAAAAAGACCCCTTCGTGAAAAAAGGAGTGTGGCAGCGGATATCAGATCGGGCTAAAGAGCCAAAACCCTCTCCCTGTATACCTTTCAAAAAAGGTGAAAAATACTTTGCCAAAACACTTGACAAGAATTAGGTAAATAAGTATATTAATAAAGCGCCGGAAGAGAAGCGATTCACCGAAAC
>REAP01000264.1 GCA_004294385.1 Oscillatoriales cyanobacterium
CTCAAGTCGGGATGGGGAATCGCCACGACTCTAAACGGACGCTGAGGGATTGTCAGACTACTTCGGTAGCAAAACCCGATGAAGCGTCAAGAATCACCGCACCTTTAGGCCGGTGAGTATTTCAAAAGTCTTTTTCGCATCCTCAGCACAACTCTCAACTACAATTGTTGCGCAAGTATTAATAGGAAAACTTTACCGGCTAATTTTTGAAATTAGCCACTAACCCAAAGAATCACATATGCCAAGAACTCAACGCAACGATAACTTTATTGACAAAAGTTTCACGGTAATGGCTGATATCATTCTCAAGATTATGCCAGCCAAGAAGCAAGCGAAGGAAGCTTTTGCTTATTACCGAGATGGTATGTCGGCTCAATCCGATGGCGAATATGCTGAAGCGATGGACAACTACGAGGAAGCGCTGAAGCTGGAAGAAGATCCTTACGATCGCAGTTATGTCTTGTACAATATGGCGCTGATCCATACTAGCAACGGCGAACACGATAAAGCTTTGGAGTATTACAGCCAATCTCTCGAACTTAATCCCAGAATGCCACAAGCCCTGAATAATATTGCTGTGATTTATCACTATCAAGGGGAAAAGGAAAAGGAATCTGGCAATGTGGAAGCGGCGGAAGGGCTGTTTAATAAAGCTGCGGATTATTGGAAGGAGGCTATTCGCTTAGCGCCAAACAATTACATTGAGGTGCAAAACTGGCTCAAAACCACAGGTCGATCGCAGATTGATGTGTATTTCTAAGGCGAGTTTTGATTGACAATCTGCTGTCATAGGTTATTGGTTATTAGTTATTAGTTATTGGTTATTAGAGCCAACAACTAACTAATAACCAGTAACCAATAACAACTAACAACCAACAATTCAAAAATTTATGATTGACAAAGAAGAAGTTCGGAAAGTAGCAAAGTTAGCGAGATTGGAGTTAACTCCTGAAGAAGAGGAACAGTTTACTGGTCAACTGAACGGTATTTTGGACTATTTTGAGCAGTTGAGTGAACTGGATACAAGTAAGGTCAAACCGACAACGCGGGCGATCGATGTTAGTAATGTAATGCGATCGGACGATTTGCAACCTTTTGCCGATCGCGAAAGTATCTTAGCTGCATCTCCCGATCGCGACGGGGAGTTTTTCAAAGTACCTAAAATCATGTAGGGCTTAACAATACTAACAATCCCAAAACAGAAACCGGGTTTTTGCGACAATACTTAATTGCAGCCCAAAAACTCCGAAAAAACCCGGTTTCTCAGCCTCACCCAAAGCCTCAACCAAAATTCCCCCATCTCAGCTATAATCAAAACCATCCTCTCCACCCCCACAAACCCGCCATGAGGCACTGGAAACCCGAACAACAACTCCAAAACGGCAAATACATCATCGAAGACATCCTCGGTGGCGGCGCATTCGGTGTCACCTATCGCGCCCAACAACCCAAAGAAGGCAAAGTAGTCGCCATCAAAACCCTAAATGCCAACGTTCAAGGTAAGCCAAACTTTCGCGAATACCAAACCAAATTTGTCAACGAAGCATTATCTTTAGCCCGATGCAGCCATCCCCACGTCGTCCAAGTTTACGAAGTATTTCCCGAAATGGCAGGAAATATCGAATTGTGGTGCATGGTGATGGAATTAATCGACGGCACTAACTTAGCAGAATATCTCGAAGATAACGGCATTTTGTCGGAAGCGAAAGCTTTGCCAATGATTCAACAAGTCGGAAGTGCTCTGAGTTTTGTGCACCAGCAAAAATTTACTCATCTCGATATTAAACCCCAAAATGTTATGCTCAGAAAGCGGGGTTTTGAAGCAGTTTTGATTGATTTTGGCTTAGCGCGACAGGTGACAGCGCCGGGGAAATTGAGGACAAATAGCAATTCCGGGACAGAGTGTTATGCACCTATCGAACTGTTGGAAAAACGCGCTGAACTTGGTGCTTATACTGATGTTTATTCCCTAGCAGCAACGCTTTATGTCATGTTGACTGGTGAGTTGCCCTTTCCCTCGCAATTCAGGAAGCAAAATATTCCTTTGACTCCGCCAAAGCAATTCAATTCAGAGATTAGCGATAGGGTGAATGCCGCTATTATCAAAGGGATGGAATTGGAACCGCAAAATCGCCCGCAGTCGGTGCAGGAATGGTTGGATTTGCTGATACCGAAACCAGTGGCTGCACCAAAACCAGTGGCTGCGAAACCAGTGGCTGCACCGAAACCAGCGGTTGCTGAAACTACGCGGGTGATTTCAGCCGTGGGGATGGATTATATAAAGTTGCGGAATTTATTAGCGGCAGGAAAGTGGAAAGAGGCGGATGAGGAAACGGGGAGAGTGATGTTAAAGGTGGCGGGTAGGGAGCAGAAAGAAGTATCGCTGCGTAGAGAAAGTATTGATAATTTTCCCTGCGAGGACTTGCGTACCATTGACCAACTTTGGGTAAAATACAGCGATGGGCGCTTCGGTTTTTCGGTGCAGAAGCGCATTTATCAAAGTTTGGGGGGAACTAGGGAATATGATGAGAAAATATTTGATGCGTTTGCGGATCGGGTAGGATGGAGGGTGAATGGAAATAACGTGCACTACAGAGACATAAAATTTCACACCAAAGCACCAGTAGGCAACCTCCCTATTGGGGGGCGATATGGTGAAATATGGGGAATTTTAGCGTATAACACGGGTTATCTCTACTCTCGCGTCGAGACTTGTAAAGTCTAATATCTAAGCGTTACAGGGTTTCGTAAAGATTTATTACAGGCAATAAAACCACGAAGCCAGGCCAGTTCTACGTTTCCGATACCTGGCACTGCGAGTCCTCAGTTTCCGGCCCATTTTCCGTAGCTTTTTGTAGTATCTGCCCGGCCACTTGCGGGTTGTAACAATTAGCCAGAATGAACTTTTCGGCCACCGCTAAAATTTCTGGATTTTCCGCCAATTCAAGAAACCGGGTTTCTGCGATAATTTACGCATCATCACCCAGATTCAGGAAGAAACCCGGTTTCTACCTCCCCACCAACAGCTTCCAAACTCCATAAGCACCGCGCAAAATCTAAGAAACCGGGTTTCT
>REAP01000265.1 GCA_004294385.1 Oscillatoriales cyanobacterium
TCAAATTGTTGATGCCTGTCTGCAACTAGCTGTAAAAGCCACGGAATTTGAATGTCCTGTGGTTTGTGAAGAACTTGATTTCTCAACAAAAAAGCAATCGCTGGGAGAGAAAGGTAGAAAGTATGCTCGGATGTTGTCGGGTTGGGCGTACAGTGAGTTTTACAAACAACTCAGTTCTATTTTGTCAAATCGTGGAATTGAGCTGATAACGGTCAATCCAGCTTATTCAAGCATTATCGGAGGCGTGAAATATTTAAGAATGTATGGCTTAGCTAGTGACGAAGCGGCTGCACTGGTAATTGCTCGTAGGGCTATGAAATTAAGTGAAAAGATGCCTCGCTTTTTAACCGCCTATTCTGAAGTGAATTCAGAAAAGCACGAGGAGAGCGAGTGGAATCAACTGAATAAAAAAATCAAACATTCCGCTGTAATATCACGTCGTTGTGATTATTATAGCGTTTCTAACTGGAGTTTCTTGGTCAACCTCGATACCGAGGAAGCGTAAGCGCTAAGAAAGAATGTTTAAAGCTTATACCGTAGAGCTTACCTAGATTTGCCTAGGTTTTTACAAGCGGATAGCGAATGGAAAGAATCGTCTGCGGTACTTCCGATTTCTGACTCCCACGGCCTCTCCTAAACTATTCGATTGACGATCGTCCAAACATCCCCGTCCGATCGCACATAAGGCACTGAAATAGTCTTAAAACCGGTAATAAAAGGCTTGTAATAGACCTGCCAGTAGCTTGGGCTAATTTGGTCGGCGATCGCCTTAAGTTCCTTCACCTCAGAGGCTAGTTCCGCAGCGAGTAGATTGATCCGCTCAGCGTGTCCGCGAGCCAGGGTTCTGCCCTCTTCAACCTGCTGCTCCATCGAACTCATTTTTTGCAAGTTTCCCGACTGCTGCTGTTTTTGACTCAATGGAGCTTCTAAGGCGGCGATCGCATCATTTATGCCCTTGACTTCTGCCGACACTTGTGCTGTTTCCCTGGCGTGACGGCGATAGGCATCGGTGATTGCTTGTGGCGAATCATCGGCTGGGGTGATGGGAGCAACGCTAATCTGCTGGCGTTCCCGTCGGAGGGCCTCAATTTGAGAGCAAATTGCTTCTATGTGTGTCTGAAGTTTGTCCACTAGCTACCATATTTTTTGAGTATTTTAGTATTTTAGCTTAAACCAAACGTTCTTCTTTTAGATCCCCGACTACTTCTACGAAGTCGGGGATATTAACCGGGCGTTTATGCTAGCAAATATTAAACGACAAAGACTGTTTTTATCTCAAAAATGCGATCGATCGCATCCTCAACAACTTTATCTGGAGTCGAAGCACCAGAAGTCACACCCACCACTATTTTGCCCTCTGGTAGCCAGTTTTGTGCGATGACTAAATCACCCCCCAAAGGCTTGTGTTCGATCCGATTTCCTGGTAGAATACGTTCGGCACAGTCAATGTGATAAGACGGAATTGTGCGATCGACCGCAATCTCCTGCAAGTGAGTAGTATTAGAAGAATTAAAACCTCCAATTACCACCATCAAATCTAACTTTTCCTCCACCAAACTCAACATCGCATCTTGCCGCTCCTGAGTCGCATCGCAGATAGTATTAAAACTCAAGAAATGTTCGTTCAACTTATCCGGGCCATACTTCCGCATCATTGTTTTTTCAAACAACTTACCAATGTGTTCCGTGTCGGTTTTGAGCATAGTAGTTTGGTTAGCAATACCCACCCTTTCTAAATCCACATCTGGGTCAAAACCAGCCGAATAAGCATTGCTGAATTTCGCCAAAAACTCATTACGATCGCCACCATTTATGATGTAGTCGCTGACATACTCAGCCTGCTGCAAATTCAGTACAATCAAATATTTGTCAGCAAAAGAACTTGTGGCAACAGTTTCTTCATGCTTGTACTGACCGTGAATAATCGAAGTGCAATCCTTCTTTTTGTGCTTCTCAACAGAATTCCAAACCTTAGAAACCCAAGGACAAGTTGTATCAACAATCTTGCAGCCTTTATCGTTTAGCAACTGCATTTCTTGCACACTCGCTCCGAAAGCAGGTAGAATTACCACATCGCCACTATCAACAACCGAAAAATCTTTCTGGCCAGAATCAACCGCAATAAAACCAACTTCCATATCCCGTAAATGCTGGTTAACAGAGGGATTGTGAATAATCTCATTTGTAATCCAAATCCGTTCCGTTGGGAAATGCTGACGAGTTTCATAGGCGATCGCCACAGCCCGTTCTACTCCCCAACAAAAACCAAAAGCCTCCGCTAGCCGAATCGTGACACCGTTGCGTTCCAGCCTGTAGTTATTGTCCCGAATTTGCTGAATCAGACTGCTTTGATAAGCCGTATTCATCACATCCGCAACCTCAGCTTGGTGCCCGAAACCTTTGCGGTGGTAATTTTCTGACTGTTGTAGCGATCGTTTAAAAGCTTTAGTATCCATGCAGTGTCTATTGGAAATTTAGATTATCTTTGATTTTAGAATGGCTGGGGTGCGATCTCTCTCTAGGGAAGATCAGATATACTATTTGTACGATCGACACATGGAGAGGGAAGAAGGAATGAACCGCGAAGACGCGTTAGCGAAGCGGCGCGTAAGCGCTAGAACGCGAAGGAAGAAGAAAGAAGAATGAGACAATTGGGCGAACAGGTAGAGCAGTTAGCCTATAGAGCGATCGGAGCTGCGATCGAGGTGCATCGGATTTTGGGGCCAGGATTTTTAGAGTCAGCGTACCAGGAATCCTTAGAAATTGAATTTGGGATACGAGGGATACCCTGTCACCCTAAAAAGCCAGTAGCAATCACCTACAAAGGTCATCAAGTCTGCCAAGGTCAATTAGACTTTATGGTTGGCGACATCCTAATTGTCGAACTAAAAGCTGTAGAAAAGCTAGTTCCCATCCACGAGGCCCAACTTATTTCTTATCTGAAAATGACCAAAAAAATGGGATACAAGCCCCGTCCTTTTAGGACGGCTTTTCTTGATTTCTAATATATTCTTTCAATACTTCCAAAGGTGCACCGCCTACAGA
>REAP01000006.1 GCA_004294385.1 Oscillatoriales cyanobacterium
CTGGCAAGATGATTACCTGGTTAAAGTAGCTGATTATGAAAGATTGGGTATCCCGGAATATTGGGTTGTGGATTATGCTGCTTTGGGCGGCAGACGCTTCATTGGCAATCCGAAACAATCTACTATCTCGGTTTACCAGTTAGTTGACGGGGAATATCAAATCAGCCAGTTTCGGGGAAGCGAAAGGATTGAGTCGCTGGCTTTTCCAGAGTTGAAATTAACGGCAGAACAGATTTTTCGGGCTGGCTTGCCAAACTAGCCAAAGCAGGTCTTCCTAATGTTGAGAGTTGACAGTAGCAAGGGTCAGAAACCGGGTTTTTACGAGAATACTTCGTTACGATCGCACAAACGCGAAAAAACCCGGTTTCTTGGGTTTTGATGGGTAGTTCCCCCATCGCATCAACCTACACATTGCAATTTTTGAAATTGTGTGATATCATAAAACGTTCTCGAAAATAGCGCAACAGCAAATATTACTGCATGGCAACGAAGCCAACGATCGCATTTACCCACCTCGGCTGCGAAAAAAATCGCATTGATACCGAACACATAATGAAGAATTAGCCGATTACGTCGTCGTCAATACTTGCAGTTTTATCCAAGCTGCGCGAGAAGAATCAGTCCGCACCCTGGTAGAATTAGCCGAAGCTAATAAAAAAGTAGTCATCACTGGCTGCATGGCACAGCATTTTCAGCAGCAATTGCTGGATGAATTGCCCGAAGCCGTCGCAATTGTCGGCACTGGCGATTATCATAAAATTGTCGATGTGATGCAAAGAGTCGAAAAGGGCGATCGCGTTTCTCTCGTTTCTAGTGAACCAACTTACATCGCTGACGAAACTACTCCCCGCTATCGCACAACATCCGAAGGTGTCGCTTATCTGCGAATAGCCGAAGGCTGTGACTACCGTTGCGCTTTTTGCATTATCCCCCACTTGCGCGGAAATCAGCGATCGCGCACCATAGAATCTATTGTCGCCGAAGCTAAGCAATTAGCCTCCGAAGGGGTAAAAGAAATTATCCTAATTTCTCAAATTACCACCAACTACGGCAAAGATATCTACGGCGAACCCAAACTAGCCGAACTGCTTCGGGCTTTGGGTGAAGTAGATGTACCTTGGATTCGGATGCACTACGCCTATCCCACAGGTTTGACTCCCCAAGTTGTCGCAGCCATCCGCGAAACTCACAACGTTTTGCCGTATTTGGATTTACCCCTGCAACATTCCCATCCCGAAATTCTGCGGGCGATGAACAGGCCTTTTCAAGCTGGGATTAATGATGCTATAGTCGATCGGCTCAAAGCATCAATTCCTGGTGCCGTGATGCGGACAACTTTTATAGTCGGCTTCCCCGGCGAAACAGACGAACACGCAGCACACTTGCTGGAATTTGTCAAGGAACGCCAGCCTACAGCTTGCCAAATCAACTACCAGCAGAAAAAATGGAAGTTTGGCGAAATGCAGTCATGGCGGCACAACAACCTATATCATTGAAAAAGAATCAAGAATCTGTCGGTCAGGTAGTTGATGTCCTGATAGAACAAGAACAACCAGAGACAGGCGAGTTGATTGGTAGATCCGCCCGGTTCTCCCCAGAAGTAGACGGACTCGTCTATGTGACAGGAGAAGCGCGACTGGGTTCAATAGTATCTGTAAAAATTACTCGTGCAGATGTCTACGACCTTTACGGTCAAGTGACCCATTAATCTCTACAAAACAGAACAATCAGAAAGTTTTAACAAATTTAATGTTTTGTTTCTGAATGTAAAGGGCTATACTATAGTAGTAACAAGCCAGACATAAGCGGGATGATCCTAGATTGCTTCGCCGTCCGCCCCACACCACAACGGTATCCGAAGAAGTGTAGAGCTGATAGGCGGTGATGGTCGCTACATCCCTTACTTAAATCCCGTATCCGAAAGATTGCGGGATAGCGCCTGAACCAATAAACCTGGTTACTACTATTAATTTAGTTAGTGAAGTGGGGCTAGTCATCAGGAAATTGGGTAAAAACCCCGTCTTTCAAGACGGCTTTATGTTAGAATGTAATTGGTCAACGACCCACCCGAGACGATGGATCAAACAGCCTATACGAGCGAAGTTCAGCCTTGTGCTGGCGGCGAAGCAAAATCGGTAGACCGGGAAAAGAGGATAGGGCAATGGAAGTCTAACCCTAGAATCACAACTACGAAGAATTCCGTTTGGTATTCGACACGTAAAAACCGCAGGGCTTGCGGGGTTAGTCTGTGGATCGAACATAAGACCAAAACTCTTTGAGGGTGGAGGCAGTTGCGAAGAAGCAGAAACTTAAGTCGCGAGGCTTAAGAATCACCGTGCCTTCAGGTCGGTGAGTATGTCAAGTCACAAAATCAAAGACGGCTGTCGAATGGGTAAAATTAGTCACCATCGACGGAGCTGCCCTATACTCGATTGCTATTTAAGAAGGTGCACGCAGGCGCAGCACCATACAGAACTCTTACGAGTTCCTGCCCTAGAGCAGAAATCCGCATCCGAGTTGGGCGACTTAGTAAGGCTAAGACTCGTTATTAGGAGCATTAATGAATTCATTGTTTGAAGGCTTGGGTCTTTCGGAAGAACTCGTTCTCCATCTGGAAACACTCGGCTTTACAGAACCTACCCCCATCCAAGTACAAGCGATTCCGCATTTGCTAGCAGGTCGCGATGTTGTGGGTCAAGCCCAAACTGGAACGGGCAAAACGGCAGCATTCTCGTTGCCCATCTTGGAACGGATTGATTTAGATGTAACTGCGGTGCAAGCACTGGTGCTGACACCAACTCGCGAATTGGCGATGCAAGTTACTGAGGCTATTCGCGATTTGAGCGGTATCAGTAGCGACGGGCCAGTGAAAGTTGGTCGTTCTCTACAAGTTTTGACGGTGTATGGTGGTCAATCGATCGATCGCCAAATGCAGCGTTTGAAGCGCGGCGTTCATATCGTTGTCGGTACACCTGGACGCATATTGGATATGTTGAGCCGGGGTAGCCTGAAACTAGACAGACTAAGGTGGCTGGTTTTGGACGAAGCTGACGAAATGCTCAGCATGGGCTTCATCCAAGATGTGGAAAAAATTCTGGATGCGGCACCACAAGATCGTCAAACAGCGTTTTTCTCGGCGACGATGGAAGCTTCGATTCGCAAATTAGTCGCAAGACATTTGCGTAACCCAGTTAACGTCACCGTAGAACAGCCTAAAGCAACGCCAAAGCGCATTAGCCAAGGCGTGTACATGATTCCCCGTGGTTGGACGAAGGCAAGAGCTTTACAGCCAATTCTCGAAATGGAAGACCCAGAATCTGCACTGATTTTTGTGCGGACTCGGCAGTCGGCGGCGGAACTCACCAGCCAACTGCAAGCAGCGGGCCACAGCGTTGATGAATATCACGGTAATTTGAACCAAGCACAACGCGAACGTTTGCTGCATCGGTTCCGCCAATGTCAAGTGCGCTGGGTAGTGGCGACTGATATTGCGGCGCGGGGTTTGGACGTGGATCACTTGACTCACGTGATTAACTACGATTTACCTGACAGTGTAGAAAGCTACGTTCACCGGATCGGACGTACAGGCCGGGCTGGCCGCGAAGGAACAGCAATTACGCTGATTCAACCGGTCGATCGCCGCAAACTACGCTTGATTGAACGCCATGTGCGATCGAGCTTGGCAGTTCGCGTGATTCCAACACGGGCACAAATTGAAGCCCGCCAGTTGGAGAAGATGCAGGGTAAGGTTCGCGAAGCTTTGGCTGGCGAACGGATGGCATCTTTCTTGCCTTTGGTATCTCAGTTGTCTGAAGAGTATGACTCCCATGCGATCGCCGCTGCGGCATTGCAAATGGCTTTCGATCAAAGCCGTCCGGCTTGGATGAGCCAGGATTATGCTCAACAAGAAGATGCGCCGATCGCCGAAAACGGTGTGAAGCCAATCTTGATTAAGAAGCGGGCTAAGGGTGGTGCACCAAGCAATAGCTTGTCACCGAGTCTTTCTGGAGCGTCAGGTTCTCCTGTTCCACAGAACTACTAAATTGTAGGGTGCGCTGAGGCGCACTTTGCTTTGAAATGTGTGTAGAGATGCGATATCGCGTCTCTACTTTGTTTTATGGGTGTGAGACTCTATGGGAAAGAAAAATCATCAAAAAGCTATTCGTTCGCTGAACAAGCGGATTGCTGAACATCAAGAAAAGATTACACTAGAATTTGAGAAGGATTTTCCCGATGAAGGCTTAATCCGGCATTGGGAAAGCGAAATTCGGGCTTTTGAAAAAGGAATTCAGCAAGCTTTAAAACGACTGGGTAAATAAAGATGCAAGTTAGCGAGCGGACAATTTCTGTAACTAATTCTACGCTAAGTACGTTAATTGATGAATTGGGTACTGAGTGTCAAAATGTGATTACTTTAATCCATCAGCTTCAGTTACCTGATTTGAGCGATCGACAAAAAGCTGAAATTCTAGCAGAGTTGATGAGTGCTGCAATTCATCTAAACGTGCACTGCGGAGAGGATTTTCAGACGCTAGTTGCTGAGGAAATGGAAAATTTGTCGGATGATGATGAAGAGGATTTCGAGCAGATAAATCGGGTTTTTACCTAATCTGTCGGCTGTAACTGAGATCTTGCACCATTCTCAATTAGCCTTATGAACAGGCAAGATGCCTGTTCCACAAAGACTCTATTTTTTTGTTGAACAGGCAAGATGCCTGTTCCACAAAGACTCTATTTTCTTGTTGAACAGGCAAGTTCCACAAAGACTCTATTTTCTTGTGGAACAGGCATCTTGCCTGTTCCACAAAGACTCTATTTTCTTGTGGAACAGGCATCTTGCCTGTTGCTGACATCTGAGCCAATGCGTAAATCCTGAATATGCTATCTTGAAATCGGGATAGTGAAAAAGTTACAAAGCTATAGTTTGGGTTCTATATACCGGACTGGTGCGCCTACCTTTGGTTTGAGCGTATACCGCTAGGTACTTTCAACTATATCGCTTGATTAGCTCAGTTGGTAGAGCGATCGACTTTAATCGATGTGTCACAGGTTCGAGTCCTGTATCAGCCCCACAAAGTTAGCTCAATTGGCAGAGCGATCGACAGAAAATCGATTTGTTACAGGTTCGATTCCTGTACTTTAAACACCCTAGCCCCGGGTACGGGCACTTTGTTTGTGATACAAAGCAGCTTAATCGTTTGTGTGAATTACTCTGTGATGCAAGTGTTTGTTAGCAGTAAAGGAGCTTGCGCAACTGTATCTCTCCTTGATTTGAGTATGTCCTTCGTTTTTTCAGATTTGGTTTTCCTGCGGGGATTCTGGATTGGTGGCGCGATCGGCATATTTGACAATTACGATCTTTTTCGAGATTGCCGAAAGGTGGTTTAGCAGAAGTAGTGACAATCTTAATCCAGTCTTGGAGCTGCTTTTGCCCGCATCTGAACTGTAAACACTTGCACTTGCAGAGTTAAAAAATATATTGTAGAAAACTTACGCACCGGAGTCAAAAACCCGGTTTCTTCCTCAATATTATGGAAAAAACGACAATTTTTGGAAGAAACCGGGTTTTTTGGGTGAGTCGTATTGTAGTATAGGTAATACAGCTAAATTCAAAAAAGGCGATCGATGTTTAAATTGAATCTGCTTCGCTGGTTTCGCTTGCCCAAATTATCAATTAAAATTTATATGTGGAAAACCTTTTATATCCCACCTAACGAAATCGGAATCTTATATCACCGCAGTGACTTTAAGAAAATTTTGCTACCCGGTACATACACCTATTTCGGTAGCCATTGGAACCTAAAAAGCTACGATCTAAATCAGCCAGAAGCTAAGATTGACAACCTAGAACTATTGCTGAGAAACCACGAAACCGAATTACAAGAACATCTCTCGATTGTCAGAACAGCCTTCAATCAAACAGCTTTAGTTCGTTTGGGTCAAAATTGGATAAGTATTTTACCGAATCAATTGCGGGCATTTTGGCGCGGTTTTATTGAAGTTGAATGTCATGTGTTCAATTTAGACGAGAATTTAGAATTGCCGGCTGAGTTTGTGCAAAAAGTGCGATCGCTCATTTTGCAAGGACTGAAAAAGTTTCAAATCTCCGAATACGAACTAGGTTTACTGTACGTGCAGAATAATTTTGTGCGCCCTCTAGAATCGGGAGAATATGTTTTTTGGTCGGTGGATAAAGATGTCGCAGTTCGTAATCTGAGCCGAGTTATTTCTAATCCTGAATTTCCGCAAGAAAATGTGCTGATTGAAAAACATCCCGATTTTGTAGCAGCTTACTGCGAACTTGTGCAATTACTGGGTCATCAAATTGCGATTGTGCGCGATCGGGGAAAAGTGATTGCTTTTTTGCCACCGACAAGCCGCAAGCTATTTTGGCAAGGTGTGGAAGTCGAAATTATTGATATCAATACTGATGTCAATTTAGAGCATCGTTTAATCGCTGAGTTGGTGGCTGGTTCCCCAGAAGCTCTATCAACCTGTGCTCAGTATTTGCATTTTTGTGAAGTTCCGGCACAGCACATTGGACTATTATATATCAACCAAGAGTTTCAATCGCAATTGCCACCAGGAATTCATGCTTGGTGGAAGTTTGGACGCTCTTTTCAAACGGAAGTAATTGATTTGCGATTGCAAAATATTGAGGTATCTGGTCAAGATATTCTCTCAAAAGACAAAGTGCCTCTGCGCTTGAATTTGACTGCTGGTTATCGCATCCGAGATCCGCTGATGGCTAAAAATAGTTTGTCGGATATTACGGGATTTTTGTATAAGGAGTTGCAGTTTGCTTTGCGTGGTGCGGTGGGGGAACAGACTCTGGATGGGTTGTTGGAGAGCAAAGGTGCGATCGATCGCACTATATCTGAATATATCCGCGCCAAAACCACAGATTATGGCATTGAAGTCGATTCTGTAGGTATCAAAGATATCATTTTACCTGGTGAAATCAAGGCCATTTTGAGCAAGGTTGTGGAGGCGGAAAAATCGGCTCAAGCCAATGGAGTTAGGCGCAGGGAGGAGACGGCGGCTACTCGGAGTATGTTGAATACTGCGAAGGTGATGGAGGATAATCCCGTGGCTTTGCGTTTGAAGGAATTGGAGGTTTTGGAACGGATTGCGGAGAAGATTGACCGGATTCAAGTTAATGGGAGTTTGGATAATATTTTGACAGATTTGATTAGGATTAATCGACAGTGATCGGAAATCTGGATTCTATACCAATCCTAATCCCAATAAGTCTTTTATGAACAGGCAAGATGCCTGTTCCACAAAAAAAATAATCTTTTATGCACAGGCAAGATGCCTGTTCCACAAAAAAAAATAATCTTTTATGCACAGGCAAGATGCCTGTTCCACAAAAAAAAATAATCTTTTATGCACAGGCAAGATGCCTGTTCCACAAAAAAAATAATCTTTTGTGGAACAGGCATCTTGCCTGTTCCTGAGAATTGTGGAATATCTGAGTTTAAATCAAGTATGATATTCTCGTAAATGCCATATCTGCATAAAATAAGTAATTTAGATGACCGCAACAGATTCTGCTAAGCACCAAAAATCCAAAGCCCTGAAACCGGGTAGCCGCCGCCCCGCTAAAGAACTTTGCAGCGAGTGCGGTTTATGTGATACATATTATATCCATTATGTCAAGGAATCTTGTGCTTTCTTAACACAGCATATCGCAGAACTGGAAGCAGAGATTCACGGCCGATCGCGCAATCTCGATAATCAAGACGATTGGTATTTCGGAGTCAGCCAAAATATGATGGCCGCCCGCAAAAAAGAGCCGATCGAGGGTGCTCAGTGGACGGGAATCGTCAGCACAATCGCCATTGAGATGCTCGAAAAAGGGATTGTCGAAGGCGTTGTTTGTGTCCAAAATACTCAGGAAGACCGCTTTCAACCGATGCCAATTATTGCCACAACTCGTGAAGAAATTCTCGCGGCAAAAGTCAACAAACCAACTCTCTCTCCGAACCTTTCAGTATTGGAACAAATCGAAAAATCTGGGATGAAGCGGCTGTTAGTAATTGGCGTGGGTTGTCAAATTCAAGCTTTGCGAACAGTCGAGAAAAAACTTGGTTTAGAAAAGCTCTACGTTTTGGGAACTCCCTGCGTGGATAATGTCAGCCGCGCAGGATTGCAGAAATTCCTAGACACGACTAGCCGTTCTCCTGAAACGGTGGTGTCTTATGAATTTATGCAAGACTTTAATGTTCACTTCAAACACGAAGATGGTTCTACCGAAAAAGTGCCGTTTTTCGGATTGAATACTAAGGAGTTGAAAGACGTTTTTGCTCCTTCTTGTTTGAGCTGTTTTGATTATGTGAATTCCTTAGCAGATTTAGTTGTGGGCTACATGGGCGCACCTTTTGGCTGGCAATGGATTGTGGTGCGAAATGATACTGGACAAGAGATGTTAGACTTGGTAACTGATCAGCTAAACACTCAGCCGGTGATGTCTCAGGGTAATAGGAAAGAAGCGGTTCAGCAAAGCATTCCGGCTTATGAAAAAGGGGTGACTTTGCCAATGTGGGCGGCGAAGTTAATGGGAGTTTTTATTGAGAGAATTGGGCCGAAGGGTTTGGAATATGCGCGGTTTTCGATTGATTCTCATTTCACTCGCAATTATCTGTATGTGAAGCGGAATTACCCGGAGAAATTAGAGGCTCATGTGCCGGAATATGCTAAGCGGATTGTAGGACAGTATAAGTTGCCAGAGTAAAGTGATATCAATTCCGGTTGCATCGAAATTATTAGTAACCGGAATTGAACGGCAAATATGGATTGACTCCGCAGTTGGAGGTTTGGCGGCAAGTGGGCGGTTCTATCTGTAAAATTTGCGAAGGTCAAATTCGATCGATCGGGGTCGATCGGATTCGATCAGTCGTTAAAAATTAAAATCAGCCAACTAATCCAAGTCTATTTGACTAATGACTAATGACTAATAACTAATAACTAAGGCATTCGCCAAATTTTAATGGTGCGATCGGGACTACCACTGACCAAAATATTGCCCTGTTTGCTAATAGCAATAGAACTGATAAATTGACCGTGACCCGAAAGAGTGTTTCTCTCTTTCCCCGTCTTCAAATCCCAAACTATAATATCCGCACCACCACTGATTAGAGTGCGACTGTCCGGGCTAAATGCGATCGCCCTTACCCAACTTCCATGCCCTTCAAAAATGCGATTGCGTTTACCAGTTTGCACATTCCACAAACGGATAGTATTGTCGCTACTACCGCTAGCCACAACTTGCCCATTGGGGCTAAAAGCCACAGCATTAACAGCCTGTCCGTGACCGGCGAGAATTCTTCTGACATCTCCGTTTTTGACATTCCACAAACGTACAGTATTGTCTTCGCTACCACTAGCGAGAGTTTGACCATCTTGGCTGAAGGCGATCGCATTTACTCCTCCCCCGTGACCGCTCAAAGTCAATAACCTGCCACCAGTTTTAGCATTCCACAAACGAACAGTTTTATCATCACTCCCGCTAGCAATAGTCTGACCGTCGCGACTGAAAGCGATCGCATTTACTCCGTTACTATGAGCGGGAATTGTCAACATCCGCCGACCGTTTTTTAAATCCCACAAACGGATAGTATTGTCATCGCCACCGCTAGCCAAAATTTCGCCGTTGGGACTCACAGCCAGCGCCTTCACCGATTTTTTAGAATGCACTGGATTGAGAGTTCGCACCACCAGTCCCGTTTTCACATTCCAAATTCTAATCGTGCCAAAACTAGCGCTAACCAAAGTTTGACCATCAGGCGAAAGGGCGATCGCATTTACACTCCCGACATTATCCCAACTGCTTGCCAAAAACTGACTACTGGGCCAACTAGAAAACAGCCAAATCGGATTTGCCGGAAACACCTTGTAACGCAGCGAACCATAAATTTGAGATCCGCCCACAGCCAGCACTAAAAGAGCAGCACCCGCCAGCAACTTATTTTTCCACTCAAACCGGTCTAGAATAGACTTCTTCAACCCAGAATTCAGTGGTTTGAGCCGATTCATCGAACTCTGCTTCATCATCCCAGACACGCCAGGATTTCCCCGAATTTTAGTTTGACCAGTCGTCGGTAACTGAGTTGGTAACTCACTCTCCGCCTCATCCAGATTAATTTCTTCCAAACACTGCAAAACTACCTGTGGACTTTGGGGTCGATTTCCCGGAAAAGGTGCCATCAGATAATCAATCACATTAGCCACAGCGTCAGAAACTTGAGGAGCACCTTTGCGCCACATCAATTTACCCGTGCGCGGGTTCTCAGGAAAAGCCGTTGGTGGCTTCCCGGTCAATAAATAAACAAAAGTACGTCCCAAAGCAAAAAAATCTGACTGCGGAACAGCTTTGCCATTAGTTTGTTCTGGTGGCGTATAACCAGGAGAAACAATACCAGTCACATTTCCTCCCTGACCCACTTTGGCAAAATAAGTCGCCGACACTTCCCTCGCAGTCCCGAAGTCAATCAGCACCAACTGTCCGTTGGGTTTGCACATAATATTGTGCGGCTTGATGTCCCGGTGAAAATAATTCAGTCGGTGAACTAAGTCTAAAATTTCCGACAGTTGTTTCAGCCAGTTAACCGCTAGTTCTTGACTAATCGGGCGGCCCCGATTTTTCAGCCAGTCCTGCAAATTGGCACCGGCAATTTTCTCCATGATCAGACAGTGAAAAGACTCTGTGGTGTTAGCAGGGGAAAATATAAAATAACCATCGCGATCGACTTTCGGAATGCCCGGATGCCTCAGCCTGACCAATACGTCGGCTTCTTGCTTGAAAAGTTCTACGGCTTTGGGATGTTCTTTGAGGAGGACTTTCAGCACTTTTCGGGTGCCGTTGTCGTCCACTTCAAAAGTTTTACCAAAACCGCCACCTCCGAGAGGCGCGATCAAACGATATCGACCTTCCAAAAAAAGCTGAGACCCGCAGTGAAGACACGCGGGTTTACCTGCATTGGCAGGATCGGACGGATTCGGGCATTTGGGATTGAGGCAATAACTCACAGAAGCCACATAACCCTATTTGAGGTTGCTGTATCGATTTTCACTTTGACATCCTGCTGAGAATCAATAATTCAAAGCAGCCACTTTTCCATTGTACGATCGCCACGCCAACTTACGAAACAATCAGCAAGAAGGAAAAAGGGAGATGGGGAAAAAATTTTTCCCCTTCCCTTTAGTCTAAACCAGCCCGTCAATTGCCGGATGGAAGTAGAATGCCAGGGCCAAAACCGCATAAGCGGCCAGCAGCAAAGTACCTTCCAGCCAGTTAGACCTACCATCAGAACTGATGGAATTAGCAATCAGCACCGCTACGGCCACCGCTACGAGTTCAAACGGATTAAAGTTCAAGTCCATCGGTTTTCCCAGGACAAAACCTGCCAAAACCAACACCGGGGCGACAAACAGAGCAATTTGCAAACTCGAACCAACCGCCACAGACACCGACAAATCCATTTTATTTTTCATCGCCACCGTCACTGCTGTAGCGTGTTCGGCCGCGTTACCAATAATCGGCACCAAAATCACACCGGTAAACAATGAACTGATGCCCAAACTGGCTGTTGCTTCTTCTAGAGTGCCCACCAGCAGTTCCGACTCCACAGCTACCATGAGGGTACAGACCACCAGCACCCCAATCCACAGTGGCAGATTGACTTTGTGTTCGGGATTGTCTTCTGCTAAGTTGTTCTCGGCTAGTCCTTCCAGGATTTCGATCTCGGCTACTCCAGCATCGTAGAGATAGGTGTGAGTTTTCATGGAAAACAGCAGTGTCAGCACGTAAACTAGGATCAGGACTACCGCCACGGCGCTAGAGAGCGTTTGCATCGTCTCTGGATCGATGCCTTTCGAGGTGACATCAACTGCTGTCGGCACCAAAATGGCAATTACGGCTAAGTTCATCGCTGAAGCGTTCAATCGGGCGATTGTCGGCTGAAATTCTTGTTCTTTGTAGCGCAAACCACCTAGCAGCATGGCCAGTCCCATTACTAGCAGCAGGTTGCCGATAATCGAACCGGTGATGCTGGCTTTGACCACATCGATCAGTCCGGCATTCAAGGCGACGATGCCGATAATCAGTTCAGTGGCATTTCCGAAGGTAGCATTGAGCAAACCCCCCAAGTTTTCGCCTAGGACGACGGCGATTTCTTCGGTGGCAGTACCCATCCAGGCCGCTAGGGGGATGATGGCTAGGGCCGATGTGATGAAGATTGTGGAGGATTCCCATCCCAGGAAGTGTCCGGCAATGGAAATGGGGATAAATAACAGTAGACTGGAAAGAATTGTTTTTGTATTCAGCATTCAGATTTCTGAAAGGTTCTAGACACCCAATCATATCAATTCCGGCGCAGCCGGAATGACTGTTGATTGTTGACTGTTGATTGTTGATTGTTGATTGTTGACTGTTGACTGTTGTGAATAACCAATGCCCTATGCGCTATGCCCGATGCCCCATGCCCAATGCCCTATGCGCTATGCCCGATGCCCGATGCCCGATGCCCGATGCCCTATTTGTCTTACTTCAAATCCAGCAAACCGCTAGTTTTCAGCTTAGGATTAAACCGAATTTCTTCAGTGACACCACGGGCTTTGAGTTCGGATAAGATTTCACTTTCTACGCGCCGCGCTACATTTTTCAATAACTTATCTTTGGCGATTTCATCGATGATAATGCGTTCATAATTGGTGATTTCTTCGACAGTCATCACAGTTTTGGTATCAATGGGATCGTTCCACTTGGCAGCATCGGCACCATTACCCGTGGGCTGTGAACCGTTTTCAGCAATCCAACTTTCTCGGATATTTTCTAGAATTGTGCGGTTTGGCCGATCGATCATTTGGACTTTCAGCCAGTAACAGTGTTGGTGTTGGCGCACTAGATACTGTTTGAGGCTGAGGTAGATATCACGAGAATATCCGACAAATTGAAGGACTTTTTCGCTGTCAAAAATCGCGCAAACGCCAATTTTTCCCTGTACGAAATCAGGCAATTTCCCCTCAGAGTCAATGTAGGGAAAGAATTCTAAGCTAGCTAACAGTTCAATGTCTGATGTCATTTTTTATGAATTGTCGATTATTAATTATTCCTGAGTTTACGTGTACCTATAGCAAATGACAAGATGGTTACAACGTTCTTGATTGCTAAGACCATTAGTATTATTGCATCTTCCTTCTTCCTTCTTCCTTCTTCCTTCTTCCTTCTGCTTTGACTAATTCTTAATAACTCGATAAATTGCACAGAGGCGACTGGGCTTAAACACTTTTGCTTGAAACATAAAATTGGGTGGCACATTGACGATCGCAAAATCACTCTTACCATGATACCGTTCAAACTCAGCAGGCATTCCCTTTGGAGTCTCGCTGCTGTAAGGGACTGGCTGAAAAAGTAAGTCTGTAAACTCAAGGCGCGAGCAGTGCAATTGTAATGCTATTTGTTGCAGAAAGCTTTCAGCCGTTAAGAAACTCAACAGTGTAGCTTTAGCCTCTGGTTCGATGACAAAACTGCCATCATAGCTTTCGATAATTTTCAGACCCATTTTTTGTATCCTTCCAGACTGATGACTAACCGATTTCCGAAATTATGTTAACTTGTTTCGCGGATAGCTTTTATCATAAGCCTATCGCAATCTACCAGATTACTAAAAAGGTTATGCAAAAAATCGACGACGGATCATTTCCAGCCCTCAGAAGCTCTTCAAACCAGCGAGACTGGCTAGAAGTGGCAGAATACGCCTCTATCGCCGGTTCAGCTATTGGCACGATTGTCGCGGGATTGTCGGGACAGATTATCTATGCTGCGGCTCCCTTAACTGCCGCCATATCCCTGAATTTCGTCAATCGTCAGCGTTTTGAGCAACAAGTTCAACAAAAGGCAAATTCGGCGATCGCAGGTGTAGAATTGGCAGTGAAGTCCATCCAACAGCAAGTTCAGACACTACCGGCAGAATCTAAGGAACTCCACATCGCCGTTGCTGACTTGCAGCAAAAACTCCGTAGCTTGGAATCTCACACTCTAGCCGATGTCCACGCTGCGGTACAATCCCTTGAGGAGCAAGTGCAGGCATTTCCAGCACAGTCTGGGGAAGTTTACCCCATGCTTTCGCAATTGCAGCAAAAACTCGTCAGCTTGGAAAATAGCGCCCTCAGAGAACATGATTGGGAAAATGTGAATGTCCGGTTTTTGTTGATGAGCGAAAAATTAGCGGAAGTTAAAAGTATTACAGCAGAGTTGCAGGAGCGATCGGACGAGGTAGACTTTAATGAAATTCAAGGTACGGTGAGGCAATTGCAAGTTTTGCTCGATCGACCCACAATAGATGTAGCAATGATGCAAACTGAGACTCAACAATTGCAGCAGCAAGTTTCCGAATTGCAGCGACAAAATCAACAAATTGTCAAGCCTTATTTGCAGCGTCTGACTCGTGCTGTGAAGCAGTTATCAGCGCAGTAAGTAGATTCAACCTTGAGTAAATTTTTGCCAAGCTTGCCAAAAAACATAAACCGATAAAAGTGTCAAGAGCGATCGAAATGCTAGACTAACGGTGCGATCGGACAATTTGGGCAAAAACCGAGTGCTAACTTGCGCTCCCAACAAGCCACCAGCACCCAGAATCAAACCCACATTCCACAAAACATTGCCGCGCGCCGCGTGTCCTAAAGTCGCTGAAATTGCAGTGATCACAATAACACCCAAGCTGGTTTGAATTGCTGTTTTAATACTTTCTCCTAACAGCAAAATTTGCAACGGCACCATGATGACACCGCCGCCTACGCCGAACAAACCGGCTAACAAGCCTGCCAAACTACCAGTGATAATTTTAGCAAAAGTTGGATTGAACAAAATATTGGCATGATTCGGGATTCGGGATTCGGGAATTGGCAATTGGGAATTTTCCCTTTGTTTGGTTTGTCCTTCCATTCCCTCTTCCCAATCTGCCGATTTTTCCTGATTCGTCAGGCGTTTGCGAACTTCAATCAAATAAATATTCAGTAACAGCAATAGCCCAAAAGCAATTAATAACAAGTAAGAGGGAAATATCCCCGTCAAATAAACACCAATTTGTGCTGTTATTAGGGCAGGAAAGCCAATTTCTGCAACTTGACTAAAACTGAAATAGCCCATGCGCCAATTCTGGAAACTGCCAGAAATTGCTGTAATTGCGATCGACAAATTGCTCGTAGCCACCGCTTGTAATGGCTCGTACTTGAGAGCTACTAACAGAGGTACGAGCACTGTGCCGCCACCGATGCCCAAAAAACCAGCTAGAATTCCGGCAAAGAGTCCGGCCGCACTCAGAATCAATAATTCGCTGACAGTCATGAGTTACTTGTTAGTAGTTATTTGTTGGTAGTTATTTGTTAGTAGTTATTTGTTAGTAGTTACTCGCTTGGGGCTACTAATAACCAACAACCAACAACCAATAACCAATAACCAATAACCAATAACCAATAATATTAGTCAACGGTTAAGAATCATTGGTTGTACCGTCGGGCATAATCGCCCGTCTCAAATCTGCATCCCGCAAATTAGCTCGATTGAGATTAGCATCAATCAAAACAGTTTCTACCAGCACCGCCCCGCTCAAATTAGACCAGCACAGTTTTGCCCGGAACAGATTAGCACCACTCAAATTAGCTCCCCGCAGAGTTGACCAACTCAGATTGGCGACTCTCAGATTAGCATTATTAAGATTAGCTTCGCTGAGATTAGCGCCAATCATTGTTACCTCGCGCAAATCTGCACCAGTCAGATTGGCTCCACTCAATATTGCACCGCTGAGAATTGCCTTAGTCAAGTTAGCTCTTTCCAAAAGCGATTCGCTCAAGATGGCATTTGTCAGGTTTACTCCTTTGAGAGTTGACCAACTCAAATTTGCTTTCATCAAGTTAGTACGAATCATGCTAGCTTCCGTTAAATTAGCTGCAAACAAATTCGCTTCAGTAAAGTTGGCTTCGGTCAAATTCGCTTCAGTCAAGTTAGCTTTGCTCATGTTGACTTCCCTCGCCATTGAGCCGCGCAGGTTCGCCGCACTGAGATTTGCTCCGCTGAGATTGGCGCGACTCAAATCAGTTCCAATCAGATTTGCTTCGCTGAGGTTGACTTCAGTCATGTCCACCCCTGACAATTTCACCTCGCGCAGGTTCGCCCCCGTGAGGTTGGCACCCTTGAGATTTGCTCCCTGGAAATTTGCTCTGGTAAAGTTAGCCTCGCTGAGGTCAGCCCCTTTGAGGTCAGCCCCCGCGAGGTTAATCTCTCGAAAAATTCTTTCTCCGGCCGCATATTGCCTCAGAATTAGATCGGCCTCCATGTAATTCGCCTCGCAATTTTTGTTTCAAAGGTTGGAGTGATGGGTTATACCACACACATCATCTCAGATAACCACCCTATTCACCCTGTATACTCTAGTATCGGTACAATTTTTGAACTTCTGAAAGTCCTGAAAGTATAGTTTGGCTGTATGCGATTGTATTCTACAAACACCTGTGTAAATATAGCGATCGGGACTCGCTAAGAAGCCTAGACTGTGTATGTAGAAGCACGAATGTAGGAGTATGTCACAATGCCTGAAAATTTGAGAAGCCAAGCTGTGACTGGAGGTGTACAGCGCGCGCCCAACCGGGCTATGCTGCGAGCTGTTGGTTTTGGTGACGACGATTTCACTAAAGCGATTGTGGGAATTGCTAACGGGTACAGCACGATTACACCCTGTAATATGGGATTGAACGAACTGGCTTTGCGGGCTACTGTGGCGACAAAGGAAGCGGGTGCTATGCCACAGATGTTCGGTACGATTACTGTCAGCGACGGTATCTCGATGGGAACTGAAGGGATGAAATATTCTTTGGTGTCGAGAGATGTGATTGCTGATTCTATCGAAACTGCTTGCAATGCTCAAAGTATGGACGGTGTGCTGGCTGTGGGTGGCTGCGACAAGAATATGCCGGGGGCGATGATTGCGATCGCGCGCATGAACATTCCTGCTATTTTTGTCTACGGTGGCACGATTAAACCGGGACACTACAACGGACGCGATTTGACTGTGGTCAGCGCTTTTGAAGCTGTCGGTCAATTCAGCGCCGGCAAAATTGACCAAGAGGAACTCACCGCAGTAGAAAATCAAGCTTGTCCTGGTGCTGGTTCTTGTGGCGGAATGTTCACAGCAAATACGATGTCCAGCGCTTTTGAAGTGATGGGGATGAGCTTGCCCTATTCTTCGACAATGGCTGCTGAGGATGCTGAAAAAGCTGACAGCGCGGCAGAATCTGCAAAAGTTTTGGTGGAAGCGATTCGCCAACAGTTGCTACCAGGGCAAATTTTGACTCGTAAGGCCTTTGAAAATGCGATCGCGGTAATTATGGCGATCGGCGGTTCAACGAATGCTGTGCTGCATTTATTAGCCATTTCCAACACGATGGGTGTTGAACTGTCCCTCGACGATTTTGAAATTATTCGAGGTAAAGTACCAGTGCTGTGCGACCTTAAACCAAGCGGTAAATATGTGGCCACAGATTTACACAAAGCTGGCGGCATTCCACAAGTAATGAAAATGCTGCTAGAAAAAGGTTTACTCCACGGCGATGCGCTGACAATTACGGGAAAAACCGTTGCCGAAGTATTAGCAAATATTCCCGCCGAACCTCGCACCGACCAAGATGTGATTCGCCCTTGGAACAACCCGCTTTATGCTCAAGGACACCTAGCAATTCTGAAAGGAAATCTAGCCACAGAAGGAGCCGTTGCTAAAATTACTGGTGTTAAGAAACCGATAATTACCGGGCCTGCGCGGGTATTTGAATCTGAAGAAAATTGTCTGGATGCAATTTTGGCAGGCAAGATTCAACCGGGAGATGTGATTGTGATCCGCTACGAAGGGCCCAAAGGCGGGCCGGGAATGCGCGAAATGTTAGCTCCAACTTCGGCAATTATTGGCGCTGGTTTAGGCGATTCTGTGGCGTTAATTACTGATGGCCGTTTTTCTGGCGGGACTTATGGCATGGTTGTCGGTCACGTTGCACCGGAAGCGCAAGTTGGTGGCACAATTGCTCTGGTAGCAGAGGGTGATTCGATCACAATTGATGCTCCAAATCGGTTGTTGCAACTCAATGTTTCTGATGCAGAATTGGAGCAACGCAGGGCTAATTGGCTGCCTCCTAAACCTCGTTATACCAGGGGTGTTTTGGCTAAATACGCTAAGTTGGTTTCTTCTAGTAGTATTGGTGCTGTGACTGATTTGGGTTTGGGTTGATAGCTGATATCCAATCCCGGTATAGGAATCCTAAATGATTCAGGTAAATTTGTAGGGGTAGTGCCCCCGTGCCTACCCCTATCTATCGGGCAACCACGGGGCCAAGAGCCCCTACAAGAATTATGCAAATGATTTAGGATTGCTATAGCTTTGGAAGGGCGAAGCATTTCGGCAGTAAATCTCTGGTGATTACTAATAAATTGTCTGCCGAAATGCTTCGCCCCTACGAATACAAAGGTCTTAGTTTTTAATGTTTAATTGCCTCGTTGTATACTGAGGAACCCACCCTTGAGCAGTGGTATAATACTGCACGGCTTTCAAGTACAGTGATGGAGTGAGATAAAACCAATGTTCGGTGTTTCCAGGTACTTTGATGTATTCTTCTGATTGCAATAATAGTTGTACCTGAGAGCCATTGGGATAGACAAAGCCAAACACACATTCCCCAGCCAGAACATGAATTATTTCTGCATCGGTGTGGGTGTGAGTACGATGGCTTTGAGTCATAATTCCACAAATTTGTGGCGAACCTGGGTGGAGCACTTTCAAGTCGTACCACTGACATCCACTTGAGAGTTTGAATAGTTCAAATTCGCTTTTGACTGCTGTGAGGATTTGCTGTTTTTCTGTTGCATTGAGAAGGTCTTGCACTAGCAGTTCTTGAAGTGCAGGATTTTTGGCGATCGCCAAATGGTCGATCTGAACATCTAAAGTAGCCAGTTGGCTGGCGATCGCACCGATCTCTCTGTATATCGTACCATTTTCTAGTTGCAGAACAGCCATTGTACACCACCTAATGTGTTGAACTTTGAGGAAAATGTAGCTTCCGGTTGGGCCTATACCGTTACAAATTAAACTTTTGGTTGTTTTCTATAATAGCCGATCGCTAAAATTTTGATGTCTCACTTCTAAAATCATCTAATAATCATTATCATAAACTAAATAAATTTTCGGATTTTTTAACTATTATTTAATTGTGTCGGACAAATATGTCAATGAAGGAACCCTCAATTGTCAAAACCAGAAATAAGTCTTTCCATTTGGATCTATTTAACCTATAATGAAAGGTCAAAGATCAAAATTACGAAGCAGCCTCATTGCTGCCAGATTTATGCCTCTACCTATAGTTGCTATTATTGGACGCCCCAATGTAGGCAAATCGACGATCGTCAACCGTCTAGCCAACTGCCAAGATGCGATCGTCCACGACGAACCGGGAATTACGCGCGATCGCACTTACAGACCAGCATACTGGGGCGAGCACGAATATCAAGTAGTAGACACCGGCGGGCTAGTATTCGATGACGAAACCGAATTTCTGCCCATGATTCGCGAACAAGCAATGGCCGCCCTCGCTGAAGCCAGTGCCGCAATTTTCGTAGTAGACGGGAAAGTTGGACTGACTGGGGGCGATGAGGCGATCGCATCTTGGCTGAGATTGCAACGAGTTCCCGTCGTTCTAGCCGTCAACAAGTGCGAGTCAGAAAATACTGGACTTACTCAAGCAGCAGATTTTTGGCAACTAGGATTAGGCGAACCTTTCCCAGTTTCCGGCATCCACGGTAACGGCACCGGTGAATTGCTCGACCAATTAGTTACTCATCTTCCCACAGAAGTATTACCAGAAGTTGAAGAAACTAAGGTAGCAATTATTGGGCGGCCAAACGTTGGCAAATCCAGTTTGCTAAACGCATTTCTCGGAGAAAATCGCGCCATAGTCAGCCCGATTTCCGGGACAACCCGCGATGCGATCGATACCATAGTCCAGCGTGGCGATAACACCTACCGTTTAATCGACACCGCCGGAATTCGCAAAAAGAAAAACGTCGAATATGGTGCAGAATTCTTCGGCATCAACCGCGCCTTCAAAGCTATCCGCCGCGCCGATGTCGTGCTGTTAGTAATTGATGCGATTGATGGCGTTACGGATCAAGACCAAAAATTAGCCGATCGCATCAGCCAAGAAGGTCGAGCCTGCATCATCGTCATCAACAAATGGGACGCGGTAGAAGACAAAGAATCTGATACCATCTACGAATACGAAAAAGAAGCCAGATCTCGACTTTATTTCCTCGATTGGGCAGAAATGATTTTCGTCAGCGCCGTAACTGGACAGCGAGTTGAAAAAACCATTGAATTAGTAGATAAAGCCTCCAGCGAACACAAACGCCGCGTCGCTACCGCCGTGATTAACGAAGTCATAGAAGAAGCCACAAGCTGGCATTCCGCCCCAGTGACTCGCCAAGGAAAACAAGGCAAAATCTATTACGGTACTCAAGTGCGATCGGAGCCACCAACCATCGCCCTATTCGTCAACGATCCCAAACGCTTCACCGAAAATTATCGTCGCTACATGGAAAGCCAATTTCGCAAACACCTAGGCTTTACCGGTACACCAATGCGCCTACTTTGGAGAGGCAAAAAAGTTCGTGAATCCGAACAAAGCAGCACAAACAGAGCTCTTCGTGTTAAGTAATGGTCAGTAGTCATTAGTCATTAGTCAGTAGTCATTAGTCAGTAGTTATTGGTGTCAATTGCAAATGGCCGATTACCAATTCCCAATTACCAATTCCCAATTCCCAATTCCCAATTCCCAATTCCCAATAACCAACTGACAAATGGATCTGCTTCGCTCGCTCCCAATAGGACTATACCTAGAACAACCCGTAACTTGGCTTCACAGACTCGACTCGCGAGTTAAATTAGCCTGGTTAATGACATTCCTGATTGCGCCCATACTCGCTAATCCCGTTTGGCGATTGATGCTAGTCGCAATGTTAATCATCCTGACACTAACCGCCGCAATTCCCCTGCGCGTATGGAAACAGCAAATGGGATTATTGCTGCTATTCTGTTGTTTAGTATTTGGCCTCAGCGCGATCGCACCTGACGGACTTTCATCCGAACACCATCCCCGACTCCCAGCCGACGAATTAGCCTTTTCCCAACAACCCTCAACCCTTCCCAAAGCCACTCCACCAAAACCCTGGTATCAACCATTCAATTTAGACTCAAAATCTAAAACCCAAAATCCCAAATCCCAAATCCAGAATTCTCTCCCCCAACCCACAAATTATAATTACGTTTTATTCAAACAAGGGCCGATTAAAATTACCCGCAGATCCCTAGATTTAGCTGTCAACGTCAGCACCTTATTTTTCACCGTAATTTATAGCACCAACCTCTATCTCCTTACCACAGCCAGCGAAGAAATTACCACTGCTATAGAAAACTTAATGCAGCCTTTGCGTCGCTTCAACTGGCCCGTGACTGAAATAGCTTTAACATTAACTTTATCTTTGCGATTTATTCCCCTAGTATTGGAAGAAATACAAAATTTAGTGCGATCGGTCCGAACCAGAGCCATCAACTGGAAAAAACTCGGATTTCGCCGCGCCGCCCAAGTTTGGTTGATGATAGCTGAGCGATTGTTAGAAAATTTGCTGTTGCGAGCCGAACAAATTGCCAGCGCTATGAAGGTTCGTGGCTTCACCAGTCCCGATCGACATCGCGTAGAATGGCACCAGTTACACTTAAAAATCAGAGACTGGATCGCCCTCGGCTGCTTAATCGTCCTCTGGAGTGCCCGTTTAGTTTGGGGTTGGGCTAGTTGAGATTGAAGAATTGAAAATTGGGACTGACTAAGAATTTCTTGATGGTACAAGCCCCCGAATTTATCCGTGGAATCAATCCAAAATCTAAAATCTAAAATCTAAAATCTAAAATCTAAAATCGAATGATTGGTTCCACACTCCTGCTAAAATAATAGAAATAAATATTTAGAAACCCAAGACATTGAACATCTATCTAGGGACAGATATCGTCTACATTCCCCGTATTCAAGCCGCATTAGACCGATTTGGCGATCGCTTTCTGGAAAAAATTTACACCCCCGCCGAACAAAAAGATTGCGGGCAAATAAATTCTCAACAGACCACTATTAAAGGTAAAATGGATCGAGTTTTGTGCAACAAACTAGCAGGGCGCTGGGCTGCAAAAGAAGCCGTTGTCAAAGCCCTAGGCACGGGATGGCGTGGATTGCGGTATATAGATGTAGAGGTTCAGCGATCGGACAGTGGAGCTCCAAACGTGCGACTACACGGAACAGCAGCAGAACTCGCCTCTGCTTGGGGAAATTGTCAGTGGCAATTGAGCCTCAGCCACGACGGAGACTACTGTACAGCCACCGCAGTAGCGCTTTGCAGCCCGCACTCTACCGTCATCGTTGGATCGAACTCCGATGTTACACCATTCTCAGGAACAGGCATCTTGCCTGTTCCACAACAAAATTAATCTCTTGTGGAACAGGCCGGACAGCCTGTTCATAAAAGGCTTATTGAAAATTGTGCAACATCTCAGATCCAACGGAAACTAAAATCTAAAATCTAAAATCGACTGATTGTGAGCTTTTAATGACTACTGAAACCTACCTTAATCATCCAAATTTTGGCCTTCTCTTCAAGGTATCCCAAGTTGAAGACAGCCAAGAATTATTTACGACTCTATACGCCCAGCGCTTGTTTTTTTTAGTGACAAACGGCCCAAGCGGTCTGAGATTTGAACCCATCAGCCGTTCAGATGCTCGTCTCATGGTCGAAATTCGCCTGCGAACTCTCCGCCGCAGCGCTCTACACAAGGAGTACGATCAATTGCAGGTCATTCACAAGCGCACTTTTCAATGACCTGCCTTTTGGCTTCTTGCAAAAGTTTATGTCTCTCTCTGCGGAATTGAGTTGTCATTTTGCACAAGCCAAGATATGATTTAGTAGGAGACAAATTCTAGCGCACCATGAAAGCCAGATTCCAGTACAGAATCTACCCGACCGACCAACAGCGACAGAGCTTAGCTCAGTTGTTTGGTTGCGTTCGCGTAGTCTGGAATGATGCTTTAGCTCTCTGCAAGCAATCTGAAAAAAAGCCAAAATCGGCTGAACTCCAAAAGTTGGTAATTACCCAGGCTAAAAACACTCCTGAACGTGCGTGGTTATCTGAAGTCTCCAACATTCCTTTGCAGCAGTCGGTTGCCGACTTGGATGTTGCCTTTAAAAACTTTTTCAACTCTTGTAAAGGAAAGCGTCCAGGTCGTAAAGTCGGATATCCTAAGTTCAAGAAAAGAACAAACAACCAGTCGGCACGTTTTAGGATTGGAGGGTTCTCTTTTAAAGACAATGGTGTATACTTAGCCAAAATTGGAATTATCAATCCAATATGGTCTAGAGAATTACCATCAGCACCTAGCTCTGTCACGGTAGTCAAAGACTGTGGAAACCGCTATTTCCTAAGTTTTGTTGTAGAGGTTGAACCAGTTCAAGTTGAGACCAAGAACCCAAGTGTCGGTATTGATTTAGGAATCAAGACCTTTGCGGCAATGAGTAATGGCGAAAAAGCCGAAAGTCCTAGTTATAAAAAGCTAGACCGAAAAATTCGCAAGCTACAACGCAAATTAGCCCGCCAACCAAAGGACTCCAAGAGAAGGAATGTAACTCGAATCAAGATAGCTTCGCTTCACAATCGCATTGCCGATACCCGTAAAGATTTCCTGCACAAACTATCAACTAAAATAGTTAACGAAAACCAAGTAATTGTTTTGGAAGATTTGAACGTGGCGGGACTGGTTAAGAATCGGAAGCTTGCAAGAGCAATTGGCTTGCAAGGATGGAGAGAATTCAGAACACTTTGTGAGGCTAAGTCTGAAAAGTTTGGCAGGGAGTTCAAGGTAATTAGTAGATGGGAACCCACTAGCCAAGTCTGTTCAGATTGTGGCTTTAAATGGGGTAAAGTTGATTTATCTATTCGTTCGGTGCTTTGTCTAAACTGTGGCACCGAACAAGACAGAGACGAAAATGCTGCTAGAAATATAGAGAAAGTCGGGATGGGATATCGCCACGACTCTAAACGGACGCAGAGGGAGAGTCAGACTACTTCGGTAGCATCACCCTGTGAAGTGTCAAGAATCACCGCTCCTTTAGAAAGGTGAGTATATCAATATAGCCGATCGCATTGCTACCATTCGCCAACAATTGCCCGACTCAGTGCGGTTAATTGCCGTTACCAAACAAGTACCGACTGATGCTATCCGGGAAGCCTACGACGCCGGAATCCGGGATTTTGGCGAAAGTAAAATTCAAGAGACAGCCGAAAAACAAAGTCAACTGCAAGATTTGCCGGATATCAATTGGCACTTGATTGGCCACTTGCAAACCAACAAAGCGGCCAAAGCTTTAGAGCAATTTCAGTGGATTCACTCTCTTGATAACCTCAAATTAGCGACTAGGCTCGATCGACTAGCCGGGGAACTATCTTTTTCTCCCCAAGTGTGCTTGCAAGTCAAAATTCTGCCCGATGCCGACAAATACGGCTGGAGTGTACCAGAATTGCTGGCGGATCTTCCCGAACTCAACAAATGTCAGCAGATCAAAATTCAAGGTTTGATGGCAATACCTCCACGAGGATTAGATGACTCGCAACTCCTAGATTTTTTTAACAGCACCCGCGAACTTGCTGACAAAATCAATCAGCAAAATTTGCCCCAGATTTCAATGCAGCAGCTCTCGATGGGAATGTCAGGAGATTATCATTTGGCAATTCAAGCAGGTGCTACTATGATACGGCTAGGAACGACTATATTTGGTTCTAGGATCGGATAGCTAATAGACTCTTCTGATCGAGACTAAATTGAGTTAAACTAAATCACCAAATACTTTGCTAAACTTAAGACCGTGATTTGAACGCCAGTATCAATATTTTAAACTGGAAACCCTCGGCTTGAGGGGGATAGCCTACTTATCTTGGGATAGCCGACTACCCAACAGCGTAGGAAGTGAACACTAATTAGCTAAAGACGTCTTTAGCTAAATTTAGATAAGTTTTACGAAGCAGTAGTCAGTAACCCGCGACTAGCCCGCAACGCGAGTGAAGTCGGGGTAGCACAGTCGTGAAGGAGCTTAAATGGTGAATAACATTTTTTCCAAGCTGAAAGATTTTGTCGGCTTCAACAATGAAGAAGAGTACGATGACCAGTACGGCGAATTAGAGGAGGCGCGCTATCAGAACGTCTACCAACCGCCAGAACCAAATTCTGCTGCTGTCGCCGCCGCCGCAGAAGAACGCCGCCAAAATCGCAGAATGCAGGAGCGGTCAGTAGTAGGATCGACAGGTACGGATGTTGTAGCACCAACCGGGGGAGTAGGAACTGTAATGAATAATGTGATTGGAATGCCTGGAGCTATGAACGGAGTTTCGGAAGTGATGGTTATGGAGCCACGCACTTTTGAAGAAATGCCGGCCGCTATTCGAGCGCTGAAGGAACGGAAGTCTGTGGTTTTGAATCTGACTATCATGGATCCAGATCAAGCACAAAGAGCTGTAGACTTTGTGGCTGGCGGTACTTACGCCCTTGATGGTCATCAAGAACGCATTGGCGAAAGTATTTTCTTGTTTACGCCTAGCTGCGTGCAAGTTAGAACTCAGTCTGGTGTGGTTCACGAAGTAGCTTCGCCTCAAGGACGACCCCGCACTGCTGCTCCAGCACCCACTGTCTGGCCCGCAGATCAAGCTCAAGCGGCTCAGTAGTTATTAGTCAGCAGTCATTAGTCAATAGTCATTAGTCAATAGTCATTAGCAAGTCAGCTTTTCACTAGGGCATAATATCTTTTTAGTCGTTAGTTGTTAACGCTTAACGCTTAACTATTAGCTAATGACTGATGACAAATAACCAATAACCAATAACCAATAACTAATAACTAATAACTCATAACCAATAACTCATAACTCATAACTAATAACTAATAACTAATAACTAATAATTCATAACTAATAACTAATAACTCATAACTAACAACTAATAACTAATAACAAATGACTAACATAAAATTTGGTACGATCGGCGGCGGGGTAATGGGAGAAGCTCTTTTATCTCGCTTAATTGCCCAAGAAGTTTATTTGCCTTCAGAAATATTGGTGAGCGAGCCTGGGGTAAAGCGCCGCGAGTTTTTGACTGAAAAATACGGGATTGGAACCACAGCAAGCAATCTAGAGGTGGCTGCTGCTACTGAAGTGCTGTTTTTGGCGATTAAACCACAAGTTTTTGAGACGGTTGCTTTGGAATTGGCCGTGGCGGACGATCGCACACAAGGAAATAATGGAGAAACCGCTAATACTAAGTCAGAAGCCTTGGTAGTGTCGATTTTGGCGGGAGTGCCGCTGAGCAAGCTGGAAGCAGCGTTTCCGGGGCGGGGAGTGGTGCGGGTGATGCCAAATACTCCGGCGACGGTGGGGGCGGGAATGAGTGCGATCGCCCCAGGAAAATTTGTGCAACCTGCTGATTTAGAATTGGTAACGCGGATTTTTCAGGCTGTGGGAGAAGTGGTGGAAGTCCCCGAAAGTATGTTGGATGCGGTGACTGGGCTTTCGGGTTCTGGCCCTGGTTATGTTGCGATTTTGATCGAAGCCTTGACAGATGGTGGTGTTTGTGCTGGTCTGCCACGGGCGATCGCCTCTCAATTAGCCTTACAAACAGTATTCGGTACAGCGAAACTATTACAAGAAACGGGAATGCACCCAGCAGAATTGAAAGACCGAGTGACAAGTCCCGGCGGCACAACGATCGCCGGAATTGCTAAACTAGAGAGTAGCGGCTTTCGATCGGCATTGATCGAAGCAGTGAAAGCAGCTTGTTTGCGTTCTCAAGAATTGGGTAAATAATCACAAAAAATTTAAAATGGCTTACAAGGTGTTGGGTAACGCTCGCGCTCAAACCAACCTACTTCATTTATTTGATAAACGCTATACTTATCCACAGTTAAAAATTTGCTTGGCGGTCAAATTCAACTCGACAAACACCGCTGATTCAACCCTTTCATCTCCCCGAAACAGCTTAATTTGATACTCACCATCAACTAACTGATAAACCGATAAAGTCGGCTGTTTCGGAACACCAATATAACGGCTACCCCCTAAACCCAAATAATCTACAATCCAATATTCAGGAATTCCTAATGCTTCATAATCAATCATTTTGTGTGCATAATCATCGCGCCAATTGGTGCTGACTACTTCAACAACTAATTTAATCGAATTTACCTGAGTAATAACTGATTCTCTTTCCCATCGATACTCATTGGCTGCTACGGCTTGTTTATCTAATACAATCACATCTGGATCGTAACCAGAGTTGTCGCTAAATTTAATTGTACATTCCTTCGGAATAAAGTAAGGAAGTTGTAATCGTCTGATTTCAAAGCCAAATTCGAGAGATTGAAAACCAGCAATCGCTGAATGTTTACCAGTGGGATTTGGCATTTCAACAATAACTCCATTATGTAATTCATAGCGTCCAGTTTCTGGTTTTTCTTCCAGAAATTCATCAAACATGATTAACTTGGATATCGCTTGAGTCATGGCAAATCCTCCATAGTTCCGATAGCAACGGATTTGATATCAGTAATCAATAGTCAAAAATCAATCGGTAGCTACTGTTTCCACTTTCTCCCCAATTCTCGGTTCAGTACCATTCAACAAACGCTGAATATTGCTGCGGTGCCGCACAATTACAAATATGCCGCCTGCAATTCCAAACAATACATAAGCTAGCGGCTGATTTAAAACAAACATCAATCCAGCAACGCTAATTGCACCCATAATTGAACTCAAAGAGACAATTCGTGAAACCGCGAAAACTATTCCGAAAATCCCGAAAGTTCCTAAACCAACTGGCCAATATAAACCCAGTAAAACTCCCAAACTTGTAGCGACAGATTTGCCACCTGTAAAGCCCAGCCAGATAGATTTGCTGTGGCCTAAGACTGCAAATAAACCTGCTAGAGTTGCCATCCAAGGTATGATGGTTTCAGTGTTTTCTAAACCTGCGGTGGTTGCTAGCTGTTGGGTAAAAGTGAGAGAGTAAATGTAACGAATTAGCCCGATCGCACTTACCCCCTTCAACACATCCACCAGCAACACCCCCAACCCAGGCCACTTCCCCAAAGTCCTCAGTACGTTAGTCGCACCAGTGGAACCGGAACCAACCTCTCGAATATCAATTCCCAGCATCCATTTACCCAAGGCGTACCCAGTCGGAATCGAACCCAGGAAGTAAGCTGCAATTAGCAAGGTTACATTTAAAAATATCCAGCTAGCCATGTTTTGATTTTAGATTTCGTGTACTCTTAAGATTTGGAACCTTTCTCCTAGTATAATTAGCAATTAGCAATTACCAATTAGCAATTAGCAATTACCAATTAGCAATTACCAATTACCAATTACCAATTAGCAATTACCAATTTAAAAATCCTTAGCAGCTATCAAACTTTGCGGATCGGAAGCAAAGGCTAACCACAGCGGAAATTGTAGCATTGACAAACTAATTAAATCCTCAGTTTCGTCAATCACAATTAACGGTAATTTACCATCTTTCACCAGGCGATCGGCTTTTTGAGCCAAAGCCTCCGCAGACTCAAACATAATAATCCCCCGTTCCGGGCCAAAATCGGTGCGAGTAATCCCCAAACAATCCTGCAAACCCCTGCGCCATTCGCCCAGACGTTCTGGACTGTTGGCGAGTACCAAAGTCCGTACCCGACTCCCATAGACACTGGTGAGTACAGAAACAATTGTCGAAGTAATTAGGATATTTTGCAAGCGCGAACCCATAGTCCGCAAAGCACCCCTTCCTCCTTGGGTAAAAAACCAGTTAGAAACTCGTTCCGCGTGGATGGGTTCAAAGGTGCGGCGGAGTTGCCAAGCCGGGCCGTAATAGTCCGGGAGAGTGCGATATTGGTCGAGTGTACGACGAATTTGTTTGGCTTGTTCTTGAAATCCCTGTTCGGAAAATCGGGGATTTATGGGTGCTGAGGATGAAGATTCTGCAACCGCAAATTGTTGTGTTTTTTCTGGGACTGGTGGTGTCAAATCTAGGAGTTCGGCGGTGGCGGCTAAATCCTGTAAACTGCCTACTAGATAGTCTTTGAAACCTTGGACTCGAATTGCTAAATCTTGGGAAACTCCGGCGAAAGTGGTTCGCATTTCCTTTTGAATGCGATCGCGCCGACGTTCCAGTTTTTCTACTTCTATTTGTAACGTTTGTTTGCGCTGTTCTAATTGAATCAAGCCATCTTGCACTAAACGCCCGATCGATGTTTGAGCCTCACCCAATGCTTCTAATGCCTTGACTTTTTCGGCTTCTAGGGTGGCAATTTTCTCAGTCAAATCTTGTGCTTGCTGTTGCAATACTTGGACTCGTTTTGCCAAATTTTCGGTAACATTTTCTTCGATGTCTGTTACCATTTTTGTCGCTGGAGTCGGCGTAGAGTCTGGCTGCGGATGAATTTGAGCGATCGGGGACTCCTCTTCGCCTGGGTGGAACTCGATATTGGGCAGGATTTGGGCAAGAGCGCCTGCTGGGTCAACGATTTCGGTGATTTCGGAATTTGACTCGTTTAACTGGATGTCTGTTTCTGAGGGCATTTGGGCGATGGATTCTGGTTCCTCAACCCTTGGCAAATCTGATGCCTCAGATGGGATTTGGTCGAAAGCCTGATTCACAGGTAAATTCGACTCGCCCTCAACGGTTGGCGCGATTGGTTGTGCTTGCGGTTCTTGGGTTGGAGATTCGTCTGAATTCATGGGAAAGTTTGTTTAGCATGGGGCACGGAAAAGTTAAAAATTTAAAATTAACTAACAGCCGGGAAGTCCCTCGGTATCTTCACAGGGGATACATCTGAGCGCTGCGCGAAGTACCCCGTTGGGAATTACCGCAGGGATGAAAGGCTCGTCGGCTGAGGAACGGAACCCGACAATTATGCTTCGGGACTATCTTGATTCTCAATATACTTCAATAGCGTTGAATAGGGTACACCAACTATACTGTGAGAAGGTCGAAAAAAGGAAGTTTCCAATGCAACTTGCGTACAAATACCGCCTCAAACCCACAAAAGCCCAACTTGTCACGATTGCGACTCATCTAGAACTTTGTCGCCGACAGTATAACTACCGATTAGGCGAAAGGTTTAGGTGGTGGGAGTCCACAAGGACATCTGTCAACGCTTGTCCTTTGACTGCTTTTATAGTCCCTATTGAGGAAATCTATCAAAACATTCCCTTGACCAGAGTGCAAACTAGGGATGGTAGGAAAAAGGACGAATCGGGTGAACCTTTGACAAAGAAAGGTGATGTCTTCTCAAATATTGAAGGCGGTTATGTGCAGTGGCAAACCGTACAGCTAGCTGACCTGAAAAACACTAAGAAGCTATTTCCTGACTATAAAAGTTTGGATTCTCAGGTCTTGCAAGATGTAGTGAATCGCGTAGAAACTTCCTTTTCAAATTTCACCATGCCCGATCAAAACGGCAATCGCAGAGGTAAACCCAAATTCAAGGGCTTTCACTACTACAAATCCTTTACCTATCCTCAATTAGATAATCTCAATATTATCAAGGACGAGCAAGGTAGAATTTGTATTAACCTTGCAAAGATAGGTCAAGTGCCGATGGTTTTTCATCGTTCAATACCAACAGGTTTCAAAGTTAAGACGGGAAGTGTCATCAGAGAAGCGGATGGGTGGTATATTTCCCTGACGCTAGAAGATAAAACAGTTCCTGTAACGGTTGTAGAAATTCAGCCGACGGTCGAAAACACTATTGGTATTGACTTGGGAATCACTAATTACGTTTACTTTTCTAATGGCGAAAGAGTTGAAAACCCTAGATTATTAAAAAAGTCTGCCGAGAAACTAGCAAAACTTCAGGCGAAACTAGCCAATAAAGTTAAGGGTTCTAAACCTTGGAAGATTATCAAGAACAAGATTTCTAGGCTCCATCAATTTATAGCTAGAGCCAGACTTGATTTTCAATTCAAAACGGCACATGAACTATTTAGTAAGTGTGACGTTTTGATAGTTGAAGATTTGAGTGTCAAGAATCTAACTAGACGCGCGAAGCCTAAGACTGATATTGAAAACGGTAACTTGGTCTATTTGCCAAATGGTCAAGCTGCCAAAAGTGGCTTGAACAAATCAATGCTTGATGCTGCTCATGGTCAATTTGTGGCTGTCCTCAAATATGTTGCCTGGAAATTAGGCAAAAGTGTTGTATTTGTTGACCCAAGAGGAACTTCTCAGCAATGCGGTCATTGCCTGAATAAAGTGCCAAAGGAATTGTCGGAACGTTGGCATTTTTGTCAGTGTGGAGAGTCTTTAGACCGAGATGAGAATTCAGCCAAGCTGATCGAGAAAATTGGACTGAATTACGAAAGTGGCGGGGGAACTCCGTCACTCAAAAAAGCCTTTGCAAAAAAGGAAAAAGAAGCCTGCGGTCTAACTGTACTCAGTTGACCGTCAAGGTTCGTTCACCAACTTTTTCAGTCTTGACGGGGACAACGCTGTTCTAAGCAAGTCTGTAGCATTTTACGATCGAACAGAACCGGCAAAAAGTGAATACTGTTAATTTCTTTGAAGTAAAACAAAATTGGCACTGCGGGCCAAAATATGCGCCAATTTTGCCATTCTCGGTAAGGAAACTGGCGGATTAAGTTTTGCGATCGATAAATGTCCAAATCGGTTGGGGTGAATTGCAGCCGGATGGTGGCTGCTTGATACATCAAAAACAAGCCGAACACCGAAAGCGGCAAACTCACCCACTTCTGCACGAACAGCAGCGGTATGGAGGCCAGCACGAGGACGATGGGAATCGCGTAACTGGGTTCAAGTTCGATCGTATTTGTCGGTGTGCTCGAAGAGGTAGTTGTAGTCACGGGCTTAAGTTAAACGAATTTTGGCAATAACTTATATTTTACTGTTTCCTCGCTTACCGAGTCCGCCAGGGACTTAAGTCCCTGGCTAATAGCTAAAGTCCTCTGAAAGAGGACTAAAGAACTCATCAGTCCTCTTTCAGAGGACTTGCACTTTGAGGCAGGGGTTTCAACCCCTGCCGGACTGGGGGTTTAACGTGTTTATTGGCACAAATGGTCACAAGCCTTTGAGTACGCTACTACCCGTCCCCTGAAACATCATCCAAGTCATCACAAAGTTTAGGATAAAAATAGCCAGCAAAGACGTCACCACCGCAGTTGTAGTCGATTGGCCGACACCTTTGGCCCCGCCAGTGGTAGTCAAACCCCAGCTAGTACCAATCACAGCAATCAAACCACCGAACACAAAAGCCTTAATTATGGCGCTGCAAATATCCCACAGAGTCAGAAAACTGCGGACTGATTCGAGAAACACGGTTTGAGAGACTCCGTACATAGTCGTAGCAATCAGCAGTCCTCCTGCGATGCCGGTGACGAGGGACAAAATGGTGAGAATTGGTAGCATCAAGCAGCAAGCGATGACGCGGGGAATTACGAGATAGTCGATCGGGTCTGTTCTGAGCATCAGCAGGGCATCTATCTGCTCTGTGACTTGCATTGTGCCGATTTCCGCCGCAAAAGCCGAACCGACTCGTCCGGTGACTATGACGGCTGTTAAAACGGGGCCGAGTTCGCGAGTTAAAGACAAGGCCAACACGCCGCCGACGACATTACCGGCACCGAGGTTGATAAACTCTCTGGCTACCTGGACAGTAAAAACCATGCCGACAAAACCGGCAGTCAGCAAAGCAATCAGCAAGGATTCTGGGCCAACTGCTGCCATTTGGTCGAGGGTGTTCCGGCGGTTAATTTTGCGGGTAAGCAAGTGCAGCATTACTTGGCCGCCCAATAAAATGGCTGCTAGCAACCGCCGACTCCATAAACTGAGGCTCGAAGATGTAGTAGGGTTCAAGGTGATTCCGACTGTTTGACAACTGCAAAAAATGAAATCTATCTACAAATCTTAAACAAGTTTCTTTGATAACATTTAAGTTTTCTGACGGAATTGGCCGCTAAGGGCGATCGCTACCTATCGTAGAAAAGGACAAGCTTTTTTGACCAAAAAACTGGGATACAAGCCCCGTCCTTCTAGGACGGCTTTTTCTTTAATTCTAGACTCCGAATCAACTCCCTGAGTACAATAGTATCATGAAAAGCCGTTCTCAGTATCGAATCTACCCCACCGACCAACAGCAGAGAAGTTTAGCAAGACTATTCGGTTGTGTTCGAGTGGCGTGGAACGATGCTCTAGGATTATGCAAACAATCAGAGAAGCTACCTAAAAATAGTGATCTTCAGAAACTCTGCATTACCCAAGCCAAGCAAATTAAGGAGAGAGCATGGTTAAGCAAGGTTTCAAACATTCCCCTGCAACAATCCATAGCGGATCTAGGAGTGGCATACAAAAATTTCTTTGATTCCCTTAAAGGAAAAAGGAAAGGACAAAAAGTAGGATCTCCTAAATTCAAGAAAAAGGATAATAGGCAATCAGCTAGGTTTACTAGGGGCGGATTCAGCATCAAAGGCAATAAGGTTTATCTAGCTAAAATAGGTAAACTCAAAACTTTCTGGTCACGTCCTTTGCCTTCAGAACCTAGTTCTGTCACGGTAATTAAGGATAGAGCAAATAGATACTTCCTGAGTTTCGTAGTAGAAGTTCTACCAGAAATTAGACCAGCTATTTATCCCTCTGTGGGAATTGACTTAGGGATTAAAACCTTTGCCGTTCTCAGTACAGGGGAGAAAATTGAAAGTCCTGATTATTCCCCACTAGATCAGAAAACTAGAAGATTTCAAAGACGTTTAGCCAAGCGAGTGAATGGTTCTAAACGGCGTGAGGTAATGCGCCTTAAGATAGCAAAACTCAAAGCTAAGGAACAAGACACCCGGAAAGATTTCCTGCATAAGCTGTCAACTAGAGTGGTTAACGATAACCAAGTGATTGCTCTAGAAAATTTGAATATATCTGGGATGCTAAAGAACCGTTGTTTATCACGGGCTATTAGTCAGGCAGGATGGAGGGAATTTAGAACTTTAATTGAGGCTAAATCAGCTAAGTTGGGTAGAGAATTTGTTGTCATCAGCAGATGGGAGCCTACTAGCCAAATCTGCTCTGAGTGTGGCTACAAGTGGGGCAAATTGGATTTATCCGTGAGGGAGTTAGTCTGCCTTAATTGTGGAACCCATCATGATAGAGATGGAAATGCTGCTAAGAATATAGAAAATTTCGGTACTTCGGCAAGGCTCAGTGACCACATTGCTCAATGTGAAAAAGTCGGGGTAGGGCATATCCACGACTCTAAATGGACGAGGAGGGAGTGTAAGACCTTAATCGAGGCTGTTCCCGTTGAGCCGTCAACCCAAGTAGAAGTAGTACAGTTAACCCTGTTCGCTTGCTAAGAATCCCCGTCTCTTGATTGGCGGGGAGGATGTCAATTGTACACCTTTCGGCAGTTTAGCTGAATTTAACGATTATGAGCATTTTTCCCAATTTTCTGCGCTCTATACTCCTGACGGGCCTGTTGAGCTTTATCGCCCCCTTATTGTTAATCGGCGCAGGATTGACTAGCTTTTCGTTGATTGGTCTAGTGCCTTCTCTCCAAGGGGTAGGTCATTCTGGGGAAGATCTGATTTTGCAGTTCTTAGCTACTTTCGGCAGTGGTTGTCCCCTCCAGGGATTTTTGGTGATTGGCATGACTTTTGGTTTGGTGGGTGCTTTGTTTGATACTTACGCTTCTTTTCAGCACTCACGATGGAGTTAATTAATTTTCAATTTTGGATTTTAGATGAGATTTTCTGGATTGAATCTAAAATCTAAAATTGCTGGTTTTGCGATCGCGCTTCCTGCCCTTCGACTACGCTCAGGAACCTCGAAGGGTCGAAGGGTCTTCTTCTCATTATCCAAATGTGCTAAACTAGAAAAGGCAATGGTTGATGAGGAAACTTGTGTGCCTATTCAGGGAGTTGGAGGTAATGGAATTGCATCAGAGTTTGGAGATTTAACTGGAATGACTCGTCAAGAAGTCGATGACTTTTTGCGCGGACTGGGTGCGGAAATCAAAACTACTACAGATGGTTATGTTGCATATAAATTTTTTGATAAGTCAACAGTAATGATCCGTCCTAACGGTCAAGTAATTAGAACGCCTGCACCGAAATATGGATCCAATGGAAGAAATATCAACAAAGGTTTGCGTCTCGATCGAGATGGTCATTTATTGCAGACGCGAGATGAATTGGGTAATTTAATTCCAGGTACTCACAATACGGGAGAAAAATTAAATGAATGATTGGAAGGATGACTATAGCTTGCTGGGATTGGGTGGTCTTACATCTTTAATCACAAATGTCAAGGTATCTTTATGGGGCAATGAAGTATTAATCGAATGCGTTTACAGCCCAGAACAAAGATTGCCTTATCTGCTGGAATTCAAAGACTGTCGTGATATCAGGTGGACTGTACATGATGAAGAGGAAGTTAGCGAACTTGAAGCGGAATTTTTCGGAATTTCTTTGGGTGAGCCAGAACACCGCAAGCCTGCGGTGATTACTACAGACATTTTTGAAATTTCTATTTTGTACGGCAGTTTTAGTATTCAGAAAGGAGAGAATTTTAACTCGTCAACATCAGATTTAGAAACAGCAGTTTTGGTATAAATTGCACCAGCAGTAGCGTAACGATCTGGTGAATCTCGGTTTTGCAAATATATTCGTAGTGGCGAAGCATGACCGCAGACAATTTATTAGTGATGACCAGAGATTTACTGCGGTCATGCTTCGCCCTTACAAAATTGAGATTCACCCTAGTGAGCGAATTTTGTAAGTTTTTACTATTGTGCAAATAACTAATAACTAATTACAAATTACCAAATCAGTTTACCATACTTAGTAGATAATTTTTACGAAATAAGGTAAAACTGAATGCCTGATATTGTTGATATTGCCGTAGGTGCTGGTTGCTTCCAAACCCTGGTAACTGCTGTGCAAGTGGCTAATTTGGTAGACGCGCTCAAAAGTCCGGGCCCTTTCACTGTTTTTGCACCCAATGACGACGCATTCGCTAAGTTGCCGCCGGGAACTATCACAACTTTAGTACAGAACGTTCCGCAACTGAGCAGGATTCTGACGTTTCACGTCGTTTCTGGTAAGTTTATGAAGGCTGATTTGGCAAAACTTGGCTTTGTGACTTCTCTGGAAGGTTCACCGATTAAAATTGATTGCTCTGACGGTTTTGAGGTGAAAAATGCTACGGTTCTTGCTGCGGATATCGAAGCTGATAACGGTGTGATCCATATCATCGATACCGTGATTTTAATGGGATAGTTTTGTAGGCTGGCCGAGCAAACGGAGTGAAGTAGATGCCTAGTGGTGTTGCTTCGCTCCTGCCTAGTGCTATTGTTTTTTAAGTCAAAATCCAAGATACAGCAGATTGCAGGTTTATAGGTACTATCAATATCCCCGTAGGGACACTCAAGCGTGCCCATAGGTGTCAACTTAAGCTGTCAGCCCGCCCCGTGTCCGTTAGTCATCCATCGAGTCCACCAGGGGTTGAAACCCCTGTCTAATAGCTAAAGTCCTCTAAAAGAGGACTCAAGAACTCATCATCATCAGTCCTCTTTGAGAGGACTTGCGCTTTGTGAGACTCGGTTTAAACCCCTGTCGGACTGTGGAATGAACCTTAAGTTGACACCAATGGGCACGCTTGAGTGTCCCTACCTCTACTACTACCTACATACCCGAAAAGTCCTGTAAATATTAAAAAGTTGTATTTTAGTCAAATATACTTTATAATTTGTGTTTAAAAAACTTTGATTGTCGATCGCAATAACATAAGCAAGACGATGTATTGACTACTATGCAAATCCTAGCCGCCAGCCTGAAAGCAGAAGTCCGCCAGCGTAACTTGGAAGTGCAAGTTTTTAATGAATTGACTGCGAAAGTACAATTAGCTTTGGGTATTGAGGAAATTTGGTCTGCTTGGCTGGAATGTTTGGGACGCTTGATTCCTGGGGAGGCGATTCCCTACGATATAGCTACGCTGGGCGCACTTTTGACGAATTCGGACGATCGCATATACTGGCAAAACTCACACCCGTTAACTCCAGAGGTAAAATCGGAAGTAGAGTCTTGCTTACACAATGCTCGCACTCAATGGCTCGGAGGCGATCGGGAATGGGCACACAATCTCGAACAGCCTCCAATTATTGAGTTTCAATCTGTGTTGATGGCTCCGGTGATCGCCGATGAAAGTGAAGAATTTTTGGGAGTGATTTTGATAGGTTCCGAGTCAGCAAATGCTTTTGATTTTAATCACCTTTGCTTGCTCTATATTAGCACTCAAATCTGTTCCCAAGCATGGGTGAATTTATTATCGAAACAGCAAACTTTAGAGCAGTCAGTTACAAATAATTTTGCCCTAGATTTGTTGTCGCAAAATCAAACGGAATACTCTGAAACAGATGAAGCTAGGCGTCAAAGCCAAGCAAAACTGCAAAAGATTACTGCTAATATGCCCGGTACGGTGTATCAAGTTGATTTGCATCCAGATGGATCGATGGTTTTTTCTTTCTTGAGTGCAGGTTGCCGAGAATTATATGAAATAGAACCTCTTGCTGCTCAGCAAGATATTAATGTCATCGTTGATTTAATTCATCCTGAAGATAGAGATGAATTTGTCAATTCTGTGATCCTTTCTGCGGAAAATTTGCAGCCTTGGCGGTGGGAAGGCAGAATTATTACTGCTTCTGGAAAAATCAAATGGATTCAAGGGGATGCACATCCCGAAATGCAAGGCTCTGGGGATATAGTTTATTATGGGTTGTTCGTGGATGTTAGCGGACGGAAACAAGCTGAATTAAAGCTGCAACTCTATCAAGAGATATTTTTAAAGTCCAATGATGCGATCGCGATTTTAGACCCTCAAGGACATTATCTACAAAGAAATCAAGCTCACATCGCTTTGGTGGGCTACAAACAATCAGCATCGGGAGGAGAAACACCGAGAGGTCACATGGGAGCAGAGGCATTTGCGTTGGTGATGCAAAGCTTAGAGCGAACCGGGAGTTATCGAGGCGAAATCACCTGTTTTAAGGCTGTGGAATCGGGAACAGTTGAGGTTGAGCTTTCGGCTTTTTCGGTTGTTAGTGATGCTGGCGATGTGGTTTGTTATGTAACTGTCAAAAGGGATATCACTGAACGCAAGCGGGCTGAGGAAAAGCTTAAACTTTACCGAGAAATATTTTTAAACTCCAATGATGCGATCGTGATTATTGATGCTGATGGGTTTTTTATCGAACAAAATTGTGCTCACCAATCTCTTCTAGAATACACAGATGCCGAATTAGAAGCAGAAACGCCACGACTGATGGCGGGAGAGCGATTTTCGGACATTGCCAAAAGTTTAGCCAAAAATGGAACTTTTCGGGGCGAAACTACTAATTTTACCAAAAATGGTATCAAGCTGGCGATCGATATTGCTGCATATTCTGTGATTAATGACGGCGGTGATGTTATTTGTTATGTTTGTGTCAAACGCGACATTACTGAACGAAAAAGAGCTGAAGAAGAGCGGCAAAAATTTGTTTCGCTGGTTGAAAATAGCAGCGATTTTATTAGCATGGCTACCCTGGAAGGACAGACATTGTTTGTCAACGAAGCTGGACGGCTGCTGGTGGGTTTAGAAAATATTTCTCAAGCTCTCTATACGGAAATCTGGGATTATATTGGTCAAGATTTTAAACAGAAATTTATGCAAGAGATTTTGCCAAAAATTCTGACTCAGGGACAGTGGCAAGGAGAAGGTATACTGCAACACTTGCATAACGGTAAATGCTTTGATGCTTTGATGAATTTTTTTCTGGTGAAACATCCTAAAAACAGCGAGCCACTTTGCTTTGCTACGGTAATTCGGGATGTGACTGAACGCAAGCAATCTGAAAGAATGCTTGAGGAACAAGCGGAACAGGAACGGCTGGTTTCGGCTATAGCCCAGCGCGTCCGCCAGTCTCTCAATCTCACTCAAACTCTGAACACTGCTGTACAAGAAGTGCGGCAGTTACTGGTAACTGATCGAACGGTAATTTACCGCTTTGAATCTCATGATACAGGGGTTGTGGTTGTTGAATCTGTAGGAGATTCTTGGATGCCGATGTTGGGTAGGGAACTTGAAGAAAATTGTTTTGGGGAAGCTTACAAATCGCTTTATCGGGCTGGAAAGATTCAAGCTATTGAAGATGTTTATAATGCTGATTTGAGTGATAATCATCGGGAATTTCTTGTTGGTTTGCAGGTAAGGGCTAATTTAGTTGTTCCAATTTTTATAGCTGATGAAACTCAGGATTTAACAACAGAATTTTCTGAGAAAAATCCCCAAACAGAATGCCCGGATGTATGTTTGGAAACAAGTCAAAATCGATTGTGGGGATTGCTGGTTGCTCACCAGTGCAGCGATTTTCGTGTTTGGACTGATTCGGAGGTGGATTTGTTGGGTAGGTTGAGCGTGCAGTTGGCGATCGCAATTCAGCAATCTACTCTGTTTGAACAAGCACAACAAGCACGGGAAGCGGCTGTGGAAGCATCTCGGATGAAGTCGCTATTTTTAGCAAATATGAGTCACGAAATTCGGACTCCGATGAATGGGGTGATGGGAATGACTGATTTGTTGTTGCAAACTAATCTTACTTCCGAACAACTGGACTTTATGCAGACGCTGAAAGTTAGTGGGCAAAACCTGCTGTCTATTATTAATGATATTCTGGACATATCCAAACTGGAAGCTGGAGAAATGCGCTTGGAAACTCTAGGGTTTGATATCAGTATTTGTTTGGATGAAGTGTTGGATTTGTTGGCAACTCCTGCACAACAAAAAGGCATAGACTTGGTGGCAATGATTGATAGTGATGTGCCGCTACAAATTAGAGGCGATGCTGTGCGATTACGCCAAATTCTGACTAATTTGGTAAACAATGCGATTAAATTCACAGAGGGAGGTGAAGTTGTAATTGAGGTGTCAATTTCCAGGGAAAAAGACTTTTCATCAAGTAATATTCCCAAGCCAGGAGCAGAAAAAATAGCTTTAATAGCCGACAGCGATCGACTACAGTATCTCATTTTTAAGGTCACAGATAATGGAATAGGGATTAATTCAGAAGATCAGAAAAAGCTATTTCAATCTTTTACTCAAGTTGATGCTTCTACTACTAGAAAGTACGGGGGTACAGGTTTGGGGCTGGCAATTTGCAAGCAGTTGGTGGAGTTGGGTGGCGGTGAAATTGGTTTGGAAAGTACCCCCGGTTCGGGTTCGACTTTTTGGTTTAGTTTGCCGGTATTAAAGGAGGATTTAACTAATGTCGAAACTGGGTGTGAAGTGCATTTGCAAACAGTGCTTGCTGGTAAGAAAATGTTAGTGGCAAGTGATAAGTCTGGTGTGCGACAAATGCTGCGGAGAATGGCTGTGTTGTGGGGAATGGAGGTTGAGGAAGCTGAGACTGGTTGGATGGCGATCGCATCTTTGTACAAGGCTATCAGCCAGAATCGCCCTATTGATATCGTTTTGGTTGATATCCAGTTGCCGGAAATGGTGACAGGAAGTCTGGAAGCCTTGATTGTTTCGGAGTCAGCAATCGGGCAAACGAAGTGGGTGGTTTTGACTTCTGTGCTTCAGCTTGAAGAGGCAAAACGTTTGGTGAATAACGGTTTTAGTGGCTATTTAATTAAACCTGTCAAAACTCATCGGGTGTTTGAGTGCTTGGTAAATGCGATCGCCCCTGATGCAGTAATTGATGACAATCAGGCAAGTTTAACTGATGCAGAAATTGGTGATGCAGAATTAGTGACGAATCAACAAGAGTTAGCTAATTTGAAGATTTTGTTAGTTGAAGATACTCCAATTAATCAAAAAGTTTGCCTGAATCAACTGAAGGTTTTGGGAGGTGCGGCAGATGTGGCTAATAATGGCGAAGAGGCGCTATCTATGGTGGCGCTTCAGAAGTATGATATTGTGTTGATGGATTGTCAGATGCCAGTTTTGGATGGTTATGAGGCTACTGCTCGATTGCGTCGCTTGGAAGTTGAGGCGATCGCGTCGGGTTTGATGCAGCCACACCAAAAAACGGTGGTGATTGCGATGACGGCGAATGCTTTGAAGGGCGATCGGGAAAAGTGTTTGGCGGCTGGTATGGATGATTATATCAGCAAACCGATTTCGATGGAAAAGTTAAAATCTGTACTAGAAAACTGGTCTGTACAGTTAAAAATTAACAATCAAATATCTAATAATCAGGTTTCACCAAACTCTGCTGCAAATCTAGAATCTTTGGTAGATATTGAACATTTGCACGAAATTACTGGAACTGATTTAGAGTTTGAACGGGAAATATTGGCAGCTTTTGTGGTTGATACTAGAAGTTATTTAGTAGCAGCTAAAAGTGCGATCGCTTCGGGAGATACTGAAGCAGTAGCGCGCTATGCTCACCAAATTAAGGGTGTCAGCGCTACGGCTGCGGTGCGGTTGATGCCTGAGATTGCAGACAGGCTTCAAACTCTGGCTGAATCAGAGGATTTGGAAGGCGCAGATCAAATTATTGCTGAATTAGAAGTCATTCTGGGGCGTGTTCAAGAGTCTATTTGATTGTGGAGCGGGCATCTTGCCCGCTTCTGAATCAATCACCACAGGCAAGATGCCTGTTCTACCACCACCACAGGCAAGATGCCTGTTCTACCACCACCACAGGCAAGATGCCTGTTCTACCACCACCACAGGCAAGATGCCTGTTCTACAGTCGATGACTGTCTTTTATGTAAACTTTTTTAAAGTTTTATCAAAATTTTTATCTGTATGTAAAGAGATTTGGAACTCTTATAACATCTTGTGTGTTGTAGCTTTTGACACTACTATATTCAGTTATTGTGGTGAAATATAAAATAATCATTAAGCCGATCGCTTTGAGGGTGCTTTTCGTCTATCGGCTGAAAATACGAAGACTAGCTTCTCGCCTAGCCCGCCCATTGAATGAGTATTCACGCTCAAGGAGATTGTATGAGTCCAGTCATGTTACGTCAACTCTGGTCATTGATTGAAACCACCCAAGCCACTCTGCTAGTGACTTTGGATGATGCCACCTTGGTACAGTGGTTGCTGAAACAGTTGAAAATGAACTCTACGCTTAATGGTAAAGAAGCAGATTTGTTGGATGAGTACATCCAGTCTCGGTTGTCCTTAATCCGCGATTTAGCTGAACAGCGCTTAGCGCCTGAGCTGTTGTGAGCTGTTTAGTTCAAAATCGAATAAACTTTACACCAAAGTGCGATCGCTCCTTACGGACAAAAAATAACCAGCGGATTGCCAATAGGTGACAATGGTGTCTCTGAGTGCAAACTGCCGATTCTGAAGCTGGAATCTGTTGTGAGGCGCGATCGCCACAGTTATTGTCAGTGAGAAGCTAGGATTGTGAGGTAAGCCTTCTACTAAAATTTATGCATAAATGGAGATTTCTGTTACTGGCGACTATGTTGACGATCGCACCATTGACAGCTTGTAGGGATCGATCGGCACAAACACCACCACCGGGACAAACAACTGCTACCGAAGGTAAATCGCCACAAAGCCCAAGTCGAATAGATACAATTGTCAGTCGTGGCAAATTAATTTGTGGCGTGAGTGGTCAACTACCCGGTTTTAGCTTTGTAGATGAAAAGGGCAAATACTCAGGATTGGATGTAGATGTATGCAGGGCGATCGCAGCAGCCATATTTGACGATCCAGAAAAAGTTGAGTATCGCAATCTAAATGCTAAAGAAAGATTCACAGTTTTGCAAGCTGGGGAAATCGACATTCTCAGTCGCAACACTACCTACACCGTGAGTCGCGACAGTACCACCGGGCTCGAATTTGCCCCTACAATCTTTTATGACTCTCAAAGCGTCATGGTCAAAAAAGATAGTGGTATTAAAAGTTTAAAAGATTTTGCAGGTAAATCTATCTGTGTGCAAACAGGTACAAGTACCGAGCAAAATTTGTCCGACCAAATGCGAAAATTGGGAGTTAAATACAGCCCAGTCGTATTTGAAGAAGTGAATGCGACCTTTGCTGCTTATCAAGAAGGCCGCTGTCAGGGAGTTACAGCCGATCGATCGCAACTGGTATCCAAGCGTACCACTCTGCCAAATTCCGAAAACAACGTCATTTTGCCAGAATTGATGTCAAAAGAACCTTTGACTCCAGCGGTAAAAAGTGGCGATGCTAAATGGTCGGATGCGGTAAGGTGGATCATTTTTGCAGCGATTGAAGCTGAAGATTTGGGAATTAATTCGACAAATGTAGACCAAATTGTAGCTAGTAGTACAGACCCAAACATCAAACGTTTGCTAGGAAAAGAAGGAGATTTGGGTAAAGGTTTGGGACTCCCGAACGATTACGCGGCTCGCATTGTGAAAAAAGTGGGAAATTATGGTGAAATGTACGATCGCAATATCGGCCCTAAAAGTACACTCAAATTAGAGAGAGGTCAGAATAAACTCTGGAAAGATGGCGGTTTGATGTACTCGCCGCCGTTCCGTTAATTTTTGTTAAATGTTGACGGTTAACTGTTAACAGTCAACCGTCAACAGTCAACAGTCAACGAAAAACCAATGATTAAACTGCTGAGGGACGATCGCTTTTGGAAAATTGCTGGACAGGCGATCGCCTTAATTTCAGTAATAGCTGTCATAGCAATTCTTTGGGACAATCTGACTGCCAATTATGCACAACTTGGCATCAATTTCGGATTTGACTTTCTGAATTCCCAAGCATCCTTTGATATTGGGGAAAAAGTGATTGATTACAATCCTGAAAATAGTTATAGACAGGCTTATTTGGTCGGTTTATTCAACTCATTACGAGTGATGGGAATTGGCATAATTATCGCAACTATTGCGGGTTTGACGGTAGGAATTGCGCGGCTTTCTGACAACTGGTTGCTGAGAACTTTAGCAGGTTTGTATGTAGAAATTATCCGAAATACGCCGTTATTGCTGCAATTGTTTTTTTGGTATTTTGCAGTGTTCATTGCTTTCCCAAAACTGGAAGAAAACCCGCAGATGAGTGGCCCAGTGTACTTGACAAATCGTGCTATTGCACTACCTTGGCTGGCGACTTTGCCTGGTTTTGAAATTTGGTTGATTTTGCTGGCTTTGGGGTGTTTGGGGGCGATCGGGCTGTGGCTGTGGCGCGATCGCGTTATGCTAGAACAAGCGCAGCCGGGAAGACAGTTGTTTTGGGCATTAGGTGCGATCGGACTCAGCGCAATTTTAGCCTTGATTATTACCAGAAATCTGCCTTTCCGCTTAGATATTCCCCGCCTCACAGCAGATTTGCAACTCGAAGGCGGATTACAATTAAGTCCCGAATTTGGAGCATTGGTGACAGGACTCAGCCTGTATACTGGCAGTTACATTGCCGAAATTGTCCGGGCTGGAATTCAGTCAGTCCCAAAAGGGCAATCGGAAGCCGCCAAGTCTTTGGGATTGCAATCTGGAACCATGATGCGGCTGGTAATTCTACCCCAAGCTTTGCGGGTAATTATTCCGCCATTAACCAGCCAGTATCTGAATTTAGCCAAGAATTCTAGTTTAGCAGTGGCGATCGCCTATCCCGACGTCTACTTTGTGGTGGCTTCCCCGACACTGAATCAGACCGGAAGGGCGATCGAAGCCATGTTAATTATCATGGTAACATATCTAACCATTAGTTTGATAATTTCTCTGTTCATGAATTGGTACAATCAAAGTGTACAACTCAAGGAAAGGTAAATACTTTAAATTCCACCCAATTTACTTGGAATAAAAGGAGAGTCCATCAAATGGCATACAGTGACTTCAACTTAAACAAAGTAACGAGTAATTTTGAATTAACAATTTCTGATAAAATTGATATGTTCGCGGCTGTATCAGAATTAGAGTCGAGTACATTACTTACAGAAATCCTCAAAGATAATGTACCACTAGCCCTAAGTAGCAATACTGAAAAATCTCGCTCGGAAATGATTATCGCACCAATTTTACTCGAATTTAGAAAACAGTTCAAATCTGAAATTAGTTTGTTTTCTGGAATAGACTTTACAATTGATCCAGAAAAGGGATTAAATGGAAGTTGCGATTTTCTAATTAGTCATTCTTCTGAATTATTACTTGTTAGAGCACCAGTCATTATTATTGTAGAAGCCAAAAAAGAAAATATCAATGGCGGATTGGGACAATGTGTAGCAGAAATGTTGGCAGCTAGAATATTTAATGAACGTGAAGGGAACGAGATTCCTGCAATTTATGGGGCTGTTACTAGCGGAACTAACTGGAAATTTCTTAAATTAAAAGACCAAATAATTGAAATAGACTTGACCGAGTATTACCTGAGAGATGTTAATAAGATTTTAGGAATTTTAGCCAGTGTAATTAATCATTAACAACTAACAATTATTTTTGGTTGAACCGTATCAAAGTTGAGGTAAATCAAATGACCCAAGAATTAATCGATCTTAGAAGTAGTATATTGGAAGGACGGTATACAGATGCTTTGGCAATTGTCGATGAGCTAGATGGCATGAGCAAACAGGCAATTCTGCGGCAAATCCAATCTTTCTTAACTGTGTTGCTGATTCATTTGATTAAAAATCAAGTTGAACAGCGATTAACTGGTTCTTGGGCAAATTCTATTCGCAATTCAATTAGAGAAATTAAAAAGGCAAATATTAAAGACAATAAAGCATCTTATTACATCAATTCTGATCAATGGCATAATTTCATAGAAGAAGAAGTAATTGAGGATGCGATTGCCGAAGCTGCGGAGGAAGTATTCAACGGTGCTTATAGTCAATTTCAACTTGCAGAGATGATGGATAGAAACTTGATTATTCAGACTGCTGTGAGGTTATTGAATTTGACTTATATCCATTCTGCCAAAGATTTACCCGCAGTGTTAGCCCAGCATTTAAGTCAGTTACCTGGTGGCGAAGATTGGATAAATCGGCGACAATAAGCCTTGGCGATTGGAAATCGGTTTTACACAAACAAAACCCGCCTTCGCGGGTTAACACAATATAGGATTAAAAAACGCTTTATGGAAACTCTCCCCATATTACCGCCCCCGGCCACTGAATCGCCCACCCCTTGGAATTGGGCCCGCAAAAATCTATTTAGTACCTGGTACAACACCATTTTTACAATAGTTTGTCTAATTGTGAGTTTCCAAACTATTCGAGGAATTATCGTTTGGGCAACTACAAAAGCTCAATGGCGGGTATTAGAAGCCAACTTGCCACTATTTTTTGTCGGCAGATTTCCCAGCGAATCCTACTGGCGACTGTGGATAGTAACGGGAATAATTAGTTTGTTAGCTGGCTTAACATGGGGAAACATTCAGCGACAAGAAAGGCTGTGGAATCCGCCATTATTGATTTTACTCGGTGTTGCCGTTGTCGGTGCGGTAATTTCGCCGATCGCCTTGACATCTCGTCTGTACTTACTAGGCAATATAATCATAGCCGCTACCAGCTATTTTGCAGGGCGACAAATAAACCCCAACCCCCCCTCGCCCCCCCTTGGTAAGGGGGGGTTGGGGGGGTTTAACTGGATGCCAGCAGTTTGGGCGCTTTCATTCCCAGTAATCTTGTGGTTAATTAAAGGCGGGTTAGGCTTGAAAGAAGTCTCGACAAATGATTGGGGTGGTTTAGTATTGACGCTGTTTTTAGCAGTTATTAGTATTGTGCTTTCCTTTCCTTTAGGAGTATTACTCGCCCTCGGCAGACAAAGCTCTTTACCAGTTGTGAAACTGTTATCAACATTATACATTGAAATTATTCGCGGTTTGCCCTTAATTGGTATTTTGTTTTTAGGTCAAGTGATGCTACAACTATTCTTGCCACCAGAATATCCCAAATTAGATAGAGTAATTAGAGCCATTGCCGGATTAACATTATTCAGTGCGGCCTACTTAGCCGAAAACGTGCGCGGTGGCTTGCAGGCCGTACCCACAGGGCAAATAGAAGCAGCAAGGGCGATCGGGCTAAATACACCCCTACTCACCATCCTCATTGTACTCCCTCAAGCACTGCGAACAGTCATTCCGGCGATCGGCGGCCAATTCATCGGATTATTCATGGACACATCCCTACTTTCTCTATTCGGAATGTTAGAATTAGTAGGCATATCCCGTTCAGTTTTAGCCAATCCATCCTACATCGGTAGATACGCCGAAGTTTACATATTCATCGGCATCATCTATTGGATATTTTGCTACTCAATGTCCCTAGCCAGCCGCAAAATAGAACAGACTTTAGAAATAGGTCAAAGGTAAAAAGTCAGTAGTCATTAGTCAGTAGTCATTAGTCATTAGCCGACGTCGTAGGGTGCGTCGCCACTCTTAAATCCCTAAAAAAAACGACAATCGATGAGCGACGCACCTTACCATTAGTCATTAGGATTCATCAGCGGTCAAAAAATCAAACTAAAAAAATATGGAAACTCAGCAAACAAGTCCAGAAAAAGTAGTTATAGCAGAAAACGTCCACAAATGGTACGGGGAATTTCACGTATTGCGCGGTGTCAGTATGGAAGTAAACCGAGGCGAAGTCGTCGTTATCATGGGCCCATCCGGTTCAGGAAAATCCACATTTATTCGTACATTTAACGCCCTAGAAGAATACCAACAGGGTAAAATAACCATCGACGGCATCGAACTTTCCCACGATTTACGCAACATCGAAACAATTCGTCGCGAAGTCGGAATGGTATTTCAACAATTCAACCTATTTCCCCACTTATCAGTATTGCAAAATGTCATGCTAGCCCCCGTATGGGTGCGCCGTTGGCCCAAGAAAAAAGCCGAAGAAATAGCAATGCAACTATTAGAAAGAGTAGGAATTTTGGAACAAGCACAAAAATATCCCGGACAACTTTCTGGGGGACAACAGCAGCGAGTAGCAATTGCCCGTTCCCTAGCGATGCAGCCTAAAATCATGCTATTTGACGAACCAACATCAGCATTAGATCCCGAAATGGTGCGAGAAGTTTTAGATGTGATGCGAAATTTGGCTCAAACTGGAATTACAATGGTAGTGGTAACTCATGAAGTCGGGTTTGCTCGTGAAGTTGCCGATCGCATTGTGTTGATGGATGGCGGAGTTTTGGTGGAAGAAGCAAGCCCGGAAGAGTTTTTTCGGAATCCGAAAGAAGAGCGCACGCGCAAGTTTTTGTCTCAGATATTATAGGGCATCGGGCATAGGGCATCGGGCATCGGGAATTGGGCATCGGGAATTGGGAATTGGGCATTGGGCATTGGGCATTGGGCATCGGGCATAACAACAAATAACTAATAACTAATAACAAATAACAAATAACAAATAACTAATAACTAATAACTAATGACCACAAAAACTCTGCCACTAATTAGAGATTCAGAACGCTTAGAAAGCCGCCTCAAAGAAATTCCAGCGGTTCCTGGTGTATACTTGATGCGCGATGAGAGCGATCGCATTTTGTACATCGGCAAATCCAAAAAACTCAGAAATCGCGTCCGTTCCTACTTCCGTGAAAGCCAGAATCTCAGTCACCGCATCGCCATGATGGTGCAGCAAGTGCGCGAAATTGAATTCATCGCCACCGACACAGAAGCCGAAGCATTAGCATTAGAAGCAAACCTAGTCAAACAACACCAACCTCACTTTAATGTACTCCTCAAGGATGATAAAAAATATCCTTATTTGTGCATAACTTGGTCAGAAGAATACCCGCGCATTTTCATCACCCGCAAACGCCGCGCGGGTAATGCCAAAGACCGCTACTACGGCCCCTACGTTGATACAGGAGCGCTGCGAAGTACGCTGCATTTGATCAAGCGCATTTTCCCTCTGCGGCAACGCCCTCAACCACTGTTTAAAGACCGCCCTTGTTTGAACTATGATATCGGCCGCTGTGTTGGTGTTTGTCAAGGATTAATATCTGTGGAAGATTACCACAAAATTATTCAAAAAGTAGCGATGATTTTCCAGGGAAGGACTCAGGAATTACTTGACATTCTGGAACCGCAAATGGAAGAAGCAGCAGAAAATTTAAACTTTGAACTGGCGGCGCGGATTCGCGATCAAATCAATGGTTTGCAGTCTTTGAATTCTGGTCAAAAAGTATCCTTGCCTAATGATACTGTTTCCAGAGATGCGATCGCACTTGCGGCCGATAGTCAACACGCTTGCATTCAACTATTCCAAATTCGTGCAGGTCAATTGGTCGGTAGATTGGGATTTATGGCAGAAATACCCCCCCAACCCCCCCTTGCCAAGGGGGGGCAAGAGTTATCTGAATCTTTTCTGAAAGAAGAGCAAAACTTATCTCAACCTTCTCTTACCTCCCCCCCTTACCAAGGGGGGGAACGAGGGGGGGTAGAGGCTGGAGCAATTTTGCAGCGGGTGTTGGAGGAACACTATCAAAATGTCGAATCTGTAGAAATTCCCAGCGAAATTTCTGTACAATATGAGTTGCCAGAAGCGGAAATATTAGCAGATTGGTTGAGCAATCGCAAGGGTCGAAAAGTGACAATTTTAACTCCGCAGCGACAAAGTAAGGCAGAGTTGATTGAGATGGTGGAACGCAATGCTGAGTATGAATTGGCGAGAATGCAAAGATTGAGCGATCGCAATTCTCAAGCAATGCAAGACTTAGCAGAAATTCTCGATTTGCCAGAAGTTCCCCACCGCATTGAAGGTTATGATATTTCTCACATTCAAGGTTCGGATGCGGTAGCTTCCCGCGTCGTATTTATTGATGGTTTACCTGCGAATCAACACTATCGCCATTACAAAATTAAAAATCCTGAAATTAAATCAGGGCATTCGGATGACTTTGCTAGTTTAGCAGAAGTGCTCGGTCGCCGATTTCGAGGGAAGAAGGAAGAGGGAAGTTCGGCAACGGATTGTGTAACGGATTTAACGGATAGAGGGAATATTGTTGACAAACCGGACTTAATTATGATTGATGGTGGCAAAGGTCAACTTTCAGCAGTTGTGGCAGTTTTGCGGGAGATGAATTTGCTAGAAGAGTTGCGGGTTGTGAGTTTAGCCAAGCAGCGAGAAGAGATATTTTTGCCTGGGGAATCTTTGCCATTGCCAACTGATGCTGAGCAGCCTGGTGTACAATTATTGCGTCGGGTGCGGGATGAAGCGCACAGATTTGCGGTGAGTTTTCATCGGGATCAGAGAAGTGGCAGAATGAAGCGATCGCGACTTGATGAAATTTCGGGATTGGGGCACCACCGACAAAAACAATTATTAGCACATTTTCGGTCGATCGACTATCTGCGCTTAGCCACTCCTGAACAATTAGCAGAAGTTTCTGGAATTGGCCCGCGTCTGGCGCAGCAAATTTACGATTATTTTCATCCCTAGTGATGATTGCATCGAAAATGTGATCCGGATTTAAAAGGAGACTAGATGTGCGATCGGCGATGTCAAAGCCAGTAGTCAAGGGTCATCGGGAGGGAAAAGTATTAATTTTGAGGCGATCGCGAGACAACTGTTCTGAGACTGGGAATTTCAGCCGGCGCGATCGGCGGATATAAAAAAACTTTCAAAAATCTCTTGCTATTTCCAGAACTTTACGGTACTATTAGTTTCTGTGTGCGGGCGTAGTTTAGTGGTAAAACTTTAGCCTTCCAAGCTAATTATGCGGGTTCGATTCCCGCCGCCCGCTCTGAATATAAAAGCCTCAAACCTACACGAAATCACGGTTTGAGGCTTTTTATTGCCGATTTTTGGGCTTTGTGGGGGGTCAAGTTGAGTATTAACTGAGCATCAAGTGACTACGATTTGACTACGGAATGACCAAACTGAGTATCAACTGACTACGAATTGACTACGGTCAAAAAACCCGTAGTCAGCCCTTCGCCACAAAATCCCCGCTTCCAGTTGTAAGTCAGGATTCCCTCACAATAAGCTGTCAGCTTAACCAAGCAACTCTAGAATCGCCTCTACATCCCCCACATCTGCCTTAGACTTTTTGCGCTGAGCTTTGAGTTGGTTAAGTAAGTCAGCGGCCTCTGGAAATTCTGCGACTGCCAGAGCTGAGTTTTTAATTTCAGTGCGATCGCTCGTATGTGTATTGGGTGTAGCTCTACTTGCAGCATTACTTGTTGCCTTACTTGCCTCTTCAACTGCCTTACTTGTTTCTTCAAGTAGAGCAGTAGGTAGAGCAGTAAGTAGAGCTGTATACCGTGAGGTAAGGCTGTCGGTTGATGTTCATAGGTACGCTCTTTGAGGGTACGTGCATGGGGTCTCAACCATGCCGTATGATCGATCGCTAATACTGGACGTTCTACTTGTCTGGTATTTAGATTATGGTTGAGTCTGATAGCTGCTCGCCAGCGACCATTGCCGTTCTTGATAAACGTGAGCTAGTCTCACAGCGATCGCACTTTTTGACCTGCTTAGTCTAAACTCCAATCAGGTAGCACCCACAGGTTTTGTTGACCCGCTTGTCACCTAGTCTGAATTGAAGCGTGATGTAAGACCCCTTAGCCTTACTATCTTTTTTTAGCCCTACCCCTTTGGGGCATTCTTTCTGTGCTTGTTTGAAGTAGTCGAAAATTCGCTCGTAGCCGATTAGGTAATCAACTGAGGTGCTTGCTGTGTTCGCGATGAGTTTAAAAAAGAGCTAGAACGACGGAAAACCGTAGGTTGAGAGCTAAACGCTAATTCAAGTCCCTCCACCCCCATGAAATTCCATCCTTTCTGAGTTAATAGTTTCAGATTTATTGCCTCACCAGGATTTCTGTTTTCCGCTATCTCCCAACCATCTGGTGCGCGATTCATGTAGGCGATCGCGTATTTTGCTCGCGTAGCAGCCGAGACCGCTGCTTGCGCCGCACTGTACATTATTTGATCGCAGAATGCCGGATACACATAATACGCTTTTGTAGTAAGGGTTATGTATCCAATAAGTCCAGGAAATGACTCAAAAATGACCCAAGAACAGAATCAACAGCCAAAAGTCAACCTTGGAACATCTGATGAAAATACGGAGTTGGAACAACCAACTTTAACCGCTGAAGAATTGCCAAATGTTAATTCCAAAACTCCATGTCAAGCATTTGCAACTAGCGGCGAAGACCGTTTGAAAGCCCTAGCCCGCTTGATTATAGTGAGTTTCGCTTGGTCAATTCCAGAACTTTCTGAACGCAAGTATAGCAACCGTCAAGGGAATTAAGTCTATTGTCAATTGTCTGCTTTCAATTGAATGCTTTCAAGCAATTGCTTTTCCTGCTGGACTTTTGCTTCTAAAGTTTGAATTTGTTCCCGACGGGCTTCGACTTCAATCAAACGACGAGATAATTCTTGACTTTGCAAAGTCAGAGATTGCCGCCACTCTTCTGCTTTCTCGGCTTCTTGCTGCAAAAAATCTGGTGTAACACCTATGGTTAGATGCTTCTCAACTAATTCTAGCACCCAGTTGTTAGCCGATCGCATATTCAAAACTTCGCCATTTTCCCCAACATCTGCTAAGACTAAAACGCCTTCATTTAAAGCATTAATCAGGGAGTTATTTGGGTTTTGAACACAATCTCTTGATAATGTCAAGATACTTTGTTCAGCAAGAATCGCCCAAGAATCATCAGCATTTTGACAAGCCAGTAATTGCAGGGTGCGATCGGCGAAAACTTCCTGGCTTTGTACTTTAGCTAAATATAGCATTAGGTAATTGGGAATTGGGAATTGGGAATTGGGAATTGGGAATTGGGAATTGGGAATTGGGAATTGTCTAATTTGCGTGCTGTAGGGGCGGGTTTTACAAACAACAGCGAACAGTCAACCATTAAAACAATTTTAGCCGATCGCGCAAAATTTCCGCCTGTTTTTCCGCTTCCGCCAAACCATCCCGCGCCACCTGAACCACAGCCGGGTCAGCTTTTTCCACAAACTTCTGATTAGTCAAACGCGCCGCAGTGTGCTTAATTTCCCCTTCTATCTTAGCCAACTTCTTCTCCAACTTAGCACGCAGAGCAACCAGATCGACCACCCCAGCCAGAGGAATCAATACTTGCACAGTACCAATCACCCCAGCAATTGACCCCCCCTGCCCCCCCTTACCAAGGGGGGGATTAAGGGGGGGTTCAGCATCCAAACTAGCAGTAATCGTCAGATTTTCCACCCTTGCCAAATCCTTAATATAAATGGCACAATCTGAGAGAATCTGTCGTTCTTTTTCGCTTTCGCTTTGCAAAATTGCCGTCACTTTCACACCAGGCTTGATATCAGTATCAGCCCGCAAATTCCGAATAGTCCGAATCGTCCCAAACAACAACTCAAACTGCTGTTCTAAATCTGGATTAATCAGCGATATTTCAGCTTCAGGATAAGCCTGCAAAGCCAAACATTCATCCTCACCTTTTTGAGTCAAAGTGTGCCAAATTTCCTCAGTAATGTGCGGCATAAAAGGATGCAACAGTTTCAGAATACCTTCCAGCACAAAAGCAAAAGTTTGCTGTGCCGCTTTCTTAGAATTAGGTTCAGCATCCTGTTGTAAGCGCGACTTAACTAACTCAATATACCAGTCACAAAAATCGCCCCATATAAACTCATAAAGTCCTTTCGCCGCTTCACCCAAAGCGTAACTCTCAAAATTATTGCGACTTTGCTGTACAACCTGATAATAGCGAGAAAGAATCCAGCGATCGCACAACTCCAACCCTTCTTCTCTCCCCCCCTTAGCAAGGGAAGCCTCTTCTTCTTCTCTCCCCCCCTCAACAAGGGAAACGTCTTCTTCTTCTCTCCCCCCCTTAGCAAGGGGGGGCTGGGGGGGGTAAGGATTCCCCAATTGCTGCGGAGTTTGCCCCTCCAAATTCATCATCACAAACCGCGCCGCATTCCACAACTTATTAGTGAAATTCCGCGAAGCTTCCACCGTCGCCGACTCTTGAGATTGCCGATTATAATCCATCCGCACATCTTGGCCCGCACCCGCAGTTTCCCGCATCAGCGAATAACGCAAAGCATCAGTACCATACTTATCCATCAAAACCAACGGATCAATCCCATTTCCCGCCGACTTAGATTGTTTTTTACCATTTTCATCCAACATCAAACCGTGAATATACACAGTTTCAAACGGCATTTTATCCGTAAAATATCCCGCCATCATCGTCATTCTAGCAACCCAGAAAAAGATGATATCAAAACCAGTCGATAGCGTAGTGTTAGGATAATACCTTGCCAAATCCGCAGTTTCCTCCGGCCAGCCCATCGTCGAAAACGGCCAAAGTCCCGACGAAAACCAAGTATCCAAAACATCCGGGTCTTGTTCTAGCTTGACATTTGCTCCAAATTTTGCTATGGCTTTTTCCCTAGCTTCCGCCTCATTTGCAGCCACCACAAAAGGAGTATTGTCAAGAATTTCGCCGCCAGTTTCGCTAACAGCATACCAAGCCGGAATTTGATGTCCCCACCACAACTGACGCGAAATACACCAGTCTTTAATTTTCACCAACCAATCGCGATAAACCTTTGTCCAGCGAGAAGGTACAAACTGCGGCTGATTATGTTGATCGAGAAATTCCAAGGCCTTGTCAGCCATCGGGCGAGTCTTGACAAACCACTGAGTTGATAATAGCGGTTCTACTGGAACTTTTCCGCGATCGCTAAAAGGAACAGTATGTTTATAATCCTCTATTTTCACCAAAAACTCGTCTGTTTCCAGCCGCTTAATCACATTTTTGCGCGCAACAAATCGGTCTTGTCCTTGAAACTCACCCGCATTTTCATTTAAAGTGCCGTCCTTATTCATGATATTGATAAACGGCAAATTGTGGCGCTTACCCATCTCAAAGTCATTCGGGTCATGGGCTGGAGTCACTTTCACACAACCAGTTCCAAAAGCCGGATCAACCAATTCATCTGCAAAAATCGGAATTTCGCGATTCAGAATTGGCAGAGTCAGAGTTTTGCCGATAAGATGTTTGTAGCGATCGTCATTTGGATTCACCGCCACCCCAGTATCACCCAACATCGTTTCCGGTCGAGTAGTCGCCACCTCCACAAAACCCGAACCGTCCGACAAAGGATAGCGGAAGTGCCACAAATTCCCGTCAACTTCCTTACTTTCCACTTCCAAATCAGAGACAGCAGACTGACTAGCTGGACACCAATTAACTAAATAATTGCCGCGATAAATCATCCCTTCTTCGTAGAGTCGAATAAACGCCGCTAAAACAGATTTAGACAAACCTTCATCCATCGTAAAGCGTTCCCGCGACCAATCCGCAGACAGACCCAAACGCTGCAATTGATTAACAATAGCACCGCCCGATTCAGCTTTCCAATTCCAAGCCCGTTCCAAGAACTTTTCTCTTCCTAAATCATCGCGAGTTTTGCCTTCAGCTTTGAGTTGTTTTTCGAGAATAGTTTGAACTGCGATGCTAGCGTGGTCAGTTCCGGGGAGACACAGAGTATTGTCACCAATCATGCGGTGATAGCGGATCAGTGCGTCAACGAGGGAGTTGTTGAAAGCGTGGCCCATGTGGAGGCGGCCAGTCACGTTGGGCGGCGGGATGACGACGCAGTAAGGTTCGCCGCCTTTTTCGGGGTCAGCTTTGAAGGTTTGGTTGTCTTCCCAGTATTTTTGCCATTTGGCTTCGGTGGCGAAGGGGTCGTATTGAGGGGGTAGGTTTGCGGTCATGGCGGCTTGAGAATTTGATCTTATTTAGATTGTGCCACAGGTGAGGGAAGAGAGGAGTTGGGGCCGGGGTTTTTGGAAGCGGTATACGAGAATTCGTTGCGTGAAGAACTCTCGCGCCGGGGAATTCCTTTTGATCCTCAACCTACGGTGAATGTCTTGTACAAGGGTGTTCTGGTTGGGAAAGCCAGATATGATATGTCTGCGGTAAAATCCTCTTAATATCTGATTTGACTTTTACAACCAAACAAAAAACGATCGCACTTTAGATGCGATCGCTCTTATTCTACTTCATTCTACTTCGCTGGATAAACTTGACCTCTCATTTCACCATAGAATGAGTGCTCCTCCGTGTGGAGGTTGAAGTAAAGTGCACCTCGTCGCGCTACTGCTTCTATTCCAGCAACAGTATTTACTTGACCCGGAAGGCCCAGTTCCACCGGACAACCTTCAGGTAAGCGAGGAATATTGTCAGGAACTTGAATATCTTCAACCGATGGAGGCGAACTTAGATTGGGAATTTGAGAGATACCTTGAGGTAAATTAGTAGGTAGTCCAGAAGTATTGTTAGGAATGTTGCCAATAATTTGGTTTAATTGAGGCAAACTTTGATTCGTAACTTGAGGTAAAGCTGTAGGTAAGCTAGGAGGATTTACAGGAGTTTGTCCGGGAAGTTGCTTCAATTGAGACGAACTTGGATCTTGGCTGTGATCTTCACCTAAATGAGAAGATTGGCGGGCAGTATTTGCAGAAGTTTTTCCAATAGGTTGACCATTCTGAAGAGTCAAACCTTCATCAGGAATACGAGGCACACCTTCGGGTAAATCGGGTGGAGAATCGACTAAAGTAATATTTTTATTCAAGATTGTGGCAGAAAGTTTACCATCTACGATCGTCTTGTCAAAGGTTCCGAATTGCCCCAAATCGAGCACAATAGGCCCAAGTACACCAGGAGGGCCGCAGTGAATGTGAAATCCGGTAATCTCTGAAGGATCGACACCAGATATTTGAACATCAACTTTGGCGGAGCTCAGATTTTTAGGAAAAGTAATTTTACCATATCCTTTAGCGTCCGATTCGATTGCTTCCCCAGGTTCTTGTTGAGGGCTGAGAAATGCTTCATACTTAGTAGCAGATCGCTCTCCGAAAGGATCGGGAGTACCTACAGAAGTGCCTGTAATAAAATCGGCGGCAGTTAAATCTTTGGCTGCAATACCATTGATCAACAATAGCGATTGATTGGCAATCTTATCTGTAACTAATACTTGACCTGAATTTGTTGTCGTAATGGCGAGATTGTTGAAACTGAGAGAGGGATTAAGTTGGATAAAGTCAACGCCGTTTTGAAAGTCCGTTATTAGATCGAATCCTTCACCCTTAGATATGACAAAAATATCTCCGCCATTGCCTCCAGTTAATGTATCATTTCCAGCTCCGCCCGTCAGCACATCATCGCCTAATTCTCCTAATAAAACATCGTTACCGAAGTCACCATTCAGGATATCATTACTTTTACCACCCAGGAGCGAATCCTCGTTTTGACCCCCCGAAAGCGTGTCGTCGCCTTGATTGCCACAGAGTAAATCGTTTCCTGCATTACCCAAGAGGATATCGTTACCTCCCAACCCGATAATGGTATCATTTCCCGTCATGCCGTAATAAGTGCGACTCTCTTCGTTATTCGTTACCCAGTCGTCACCTCCTAGGAGCATAATCACGTCCTTTCCCAGAGAATTAGAAAGTGTACTAATCTGGTTAGCGGGTAGTTGATTGAAGAAAAATACATCGTTGCTTTCAGTCGCTAGACCGATGTCAAAAGGTATTCCCGTGTCGATTGCTGATAAGTTCATAGTTCGATACAAGTTAATTTATTCCCTATTAAAATTTATAACTTGCTGCTTCCTAGTTGTGCTAGCCAAATTCCGAAAGATTAGTTTCGCAAAATGTCCGAAGGCTTTTTCCGAAAATGCTGCTGGAAGTATTTTGTAAAGCGACCAGGATTGTAAAAACCATATTCAAAAGCAACTTCCGTGATCGTTTTATTGCTTTCCATCAACTCCATACGAGCGGCTTCAAGTCTAGCAGTTCGCAAGAATTGACTGGGAGAAACACCGTAATAACGAGCAAATGCTGTTTGTAAAGAACGACTGCTACAGTTCATGGCGATCGCAACTTGTGCAATTGTCAACTCTTGCTTCATATTTGCCCGGATGTATTCAGCCGCCTCCCGCACGCGAGCGATCGAAATTTCGGATACTTTGCTCGTCGAAGTATCTAAATTACTGTAAGATGAACCTTGGACTAAGGTTGAGAAAATAGCGATTTCTAGATTTTCAATGACCAGTGGATGTCCGTTAGTGTCAATCAAATTCCACAGCGTCATGACCATTTGATATAGCGATCGACCGTAAACAGTGGTACGATCGACAACTGGCATCAGCTTGGGACGATCGATCGGCTTGTCAAGATACTTGCTCAGTTCAGTTAAAAATCGAGCTTCATCTATATAAATTGAGATTGCACTGTATTTGGGTGAGTGCTGAAGACGGATTAGTTCGCCTCCCGGCTGACTTATCCCCAGATGTCGATCGTCCACGAGGAATTCGTTAGACCCAACTTTGAATACATGATCGCCGTCAAAAAATGTGAAAACTATTTTTCCAGGAAAAGTATATCCGGCGGTATATGTACTCCCAGCTTCCCAAACAACATTCAGGATCTCGAAGTTCTTTAACTTCGCAAGTCGCCATTGAATTTTGTAATCTTTGGAATGGGGAATATGTTTAGTTATTGTCGGTAGTTGCTTAATATAGATCTCTGGATCGTTGATTTCAATATTCAAATCCCAGGGCATAAGAAAATCCTCATAGTTGATACCTCACAATAAATAATATCTGATTTACGGCGCACAGAATCTATTTGTAGGGTGCGCAGTGCGCACCTTAGTACTTAAAAGAAAGAATCCGCCGCCTCATCCTCTCCTAACAAACCCTCTCATCTCTCTCCTCTCTGCGCTCTCTGCGGTAAAATCCTCTTAATATCTATTTCACCTCTTTATAATCCACCCCATAACTCGTATCTCTCCCCGACAAATAAGTAGTTTTCCCCGTCAAAGTCTCCAAAGTTTGTCTCGTTTTAGCAGAAGTAATTGTATTCAGCGGTACACCCAACTTGCTAGCCAAACCAGCCGCCACACCCACACCTTGTCCTTGATAAGTATTCACTGTCGCAATGCGTCCAACTGATACCGCCATACCAACATATCCAGATGAACGCCCGACGATCGCCAAATTATTCACTTTGCTAGCCAAAGCACTTTCTATGCCAAAATTATACACGGGTAATCCAGGAATTCTCGATGACAAATCCTTGACTCCACCCCGTAAATCGAAATCGTAGGAAAAACTGCCGATCGACTTTTCGGCCTCTGTTCCTCCTTTAATAATTTCCTGTCCCGTCAGCGGATCTACTACATCGCGAATGTTCAAGGTTTGTCTGATGTAAGCCTCATCTGGGATAAATACTCTGACATCTTTACCAGATTTTTTTTGCAGCCACTCTTGCAGAAATGACATTTCTTTCAGCATCTCAGCATTCGGTTTTCTGTCGTTAGCTTCCATCTTCATTAGTTGGTCAACTTGATATTTAAACAGAAAGCCATTCCACGACATGGAATTATCTTTATAAACGCAAATATTGGCTTTGTCAAAAAAGAAGCCTTTGTCTTGAGTAAAGGGCAGATTTCTATCTACATGATACGCTGCGCCTAGGGCGGTGCTTCTGATATTGTAACCGTCTCGGTATGCCTGATAAATTGTACTCAAGAAATTCCTCATCCAGAATTCGGTACTTGCCGGATCGTTAGATTTGCTAATGCTTGTTTTAATCTTTTCTACTAAAGGCGTGTTGTAAAGAATCTCGTCTTCCATTCTGCGGAGGTCGGATATCGTGAGGCCGGTAATTGTCGGAACTATCGATATTGCTAAGGTTTCATTTTTGGATTTGATGTTTTGCGATTCATATCCTGTATAATAAGATAATCCGGCTTTTCTTGCTAGTTCCGCGTCTTGAGTTACGTCAATGAAAGAGTTGGCTTTGATTTTGACATTGCGGCCTTTTACTTCGGCATATTCAATTTTGCGATCGACTACGTGGGGAGTGAGAGTCGAGTTGGAAATAACTTTAACATCGGCTGATGAAAGCATATCTTTGAGTGCTTTATCTGCCGTTTTTGGTTCTAAACAAGATTCGGGAACATTGGCTTTGTCGAGGAATTCCCGGAAGCATTGGGCGTAGGGTTGGTTGTACCAATCGGGGATTTTATCTAAATCGACGTAGCCTAAGCCACCACGGGTGAGTACACCACCTAACATTGCGGTTTCATGGTTCGATCGCACTACCGCTACTTTTCCCTTTGCACCTAGGGTCTTTTTTGCCCAGATAGCTGCACATATCCCTGGTACTTCATCGCCATATACTACTACATCAAAGTTGCGATCGGCTGGTGTTTGAGCTGCTGCTGGGGGCTTGTTTGTGGCTGTTTGGCGCAGGCTTTCGGTGTCTAATGTGGCACTTGCTTCGTTTCGGTGGGCGATCGAGCTTTTTACATCTTTGAAATACGGGGAATCAACTAAAACTTTTATGGCTACAAAAAAAATGGCAATGGCGGCTAATTTCTTGAAAGTAGGGGGCATTTAGTTGACTCGTTGATAAATTTGGCATACCTGAAAGTGCAATTCAGGGTTTACGGAGTTGAATATAGCACGTTTAGGTAATTTCGACACAAGTTGTATTTTTCCGGGAACTGTTGCGATTAGATTATTGAACCGCGAAGACGCGAAGGAAGCGAAGGAAGAAGTAGAAAGAAGTAGAAAGAAGTAGATAATCTCTACCGGGAAGAAGTAAATTACTGGAACCTTTAAGCAGTTTAATGCTACAATTATGTCTATCACCAATTAAAACATAAAAAATATGACTTTTGAGGCTGTTTTAAATCTTGTCAAGCAGTTGTCTCTAGCCGAAAAGTTACGGTTAATTAAGTCGATAGTTCCTGAAATAGAACGAGAATTAGTTGTTCTGCCGGTTCCCCGTAAATCATTGTGGGGTTTATGTGCTGACTTGGGAATTGCACCCTCTGGATCTATTATTGAGAGAAGTTGAGAGCAATGATGCCTTATTGGTTGAAATTCCTTTCGATCGCAATATAGCCCTGACTTTAAGGCAAGTTGACCGATCGCAAATTCCCGATTTGCCCGATCGCATTATTGCTGCTACTGGTTTGTATCTTAATGTACCCGTTATTAGTCGCGATCGCCGGATTCAATTATCGAGTATAGACACAATTTGGTAAATCTTAGTCACTCGGCGATCGAAGTTGACTTAAGGATGTTTTCGGGGATTTGTGAATTGTACTGTGAAGCAGTTTATTTCCCACAATAAAAAAGAGGCGCAATCGGCCCCATATTTTTTTTATTATCTCTACTTCAACCGCTAGCTAATGGTAATACCAACCTAGCTATAATCAAATTATTATCCAAAATTTCCATAGAAAGATTCCCTCCCATCAACCGCACTCCTCGCTGACAACTCAATAAAACTTGAAACATCGGCTGACTAAAATTAGAAGCAACTAATATATTCGGCTCAGCAACACCATTGAAAATCGCAATTAACTGCCGATCGAACAAACCACCATCCGTAACAGACAACTCCAGCAAATCTGCACCCACAATTTGATAGCGAACCTCCACTTTCCCCCCAACCTCAGAGCGCCGACAAGCCGCCGACAGCAATTCCCACAGCACCAAATCCAGCTTGATACTGTCCCCCCGAACACTCAATATCTGACCCGGTGGTAGCGAAACCGACGTTTCCCGGTTCACTTCCAGCAGAATTTCTAACTGTTTGACCAAAGGAGCCGCCCGATCGAGCGATCGCTTCAACCAAGCACCCACAGCCACCGCATCCAGTCCAAATTGTAGCCGCCACTGTTCCTGTTTCAACACCAAATGAGCAGACCCCAAAGCATTCCCAATTTGACGCAAAACCTGCTGGTAGCGCAAAGTTTTCAGAGGATCCTTTTGTTCCTTCACAGACTGCAAAATAGATTGACTCAACTCCCCCAACTCCTTCACCCCCGATCCCACAATCCGGTAAAACTCCTCGAAACGGCGCTGCTTGTACCAATTCAGCAACTCCAAATCCGATCGCTGCAACCCTCGCACAGATTCCACCGCCAAATACCGACGCCACCAAGCCAAATGAGCCGCCATCTGATCGAGTAAATTCACCGAAAACTCTGACCACCTGCGCCCCGCAGCATCCGCCACCAACAGTATTCCCATCGGATCATGTTCCGGCGCAGTCCGCAGTGCTACCGCCATAATCTCCCCAATTCCCGGACTGCGAAGCCACCGCTTAGTCCCCAGCGACAGTTCCCCCATGCTGTATCGCATCACTCCCTCAGCATCCAGGATTTGTTGAATCAAAAAATCAGTTTGGACGGAAATCGCTGCTTCGGGATTCAACGCAAATACGGGATTAGCAGCCACCGTAGCAATAGAAGCTTCTTCTTGGTGCTGATTCCAAGTAATTACCGCCACCAAAGGACACGAAAGCGTCTGAGCAACGTGTTGAGCAAAGTTGTACTCCAGCCTTCGCAGCGGCAAATCTGGCAAAATCTGCGGTGAGGAAGCAGATATCTGTTTGCGATATTGTTCTTGGGGAGCTTGCAAAACAGCTAAGCCTGATTTGAGCCCTCGGTAAAATTGTTGGTACTTATCCAGTTCCGAGCTCTGCTGCCATTGGTGCAGAATTAGCCCTAGCTGTTGACTGACTACTTGAACTAATTCTCGCTCCGATCGACTCCAATTACGAGTAGCACTGTGCCCGACAACCAGCAAACCCTCGATCGATTTTGGATTTTGGATTTTGGATTTTAGATTGGAATGTTCTCCTTCTTCCCTCTTTGTACCCTGAGCACTTCGGCGCAGTTTATCCTGAGCACTTCGGCTACGCTCAGCATAAACTCCGTCGAAGGGCTCAGCATAAACGCAGTCGTTGGGCCTTCTTCCTGGCTGCTTCTTTCCCCGCGTACTCACGGCTAAAAGCGATCGCACACCCGCTTCCGTCAGCACTTCCCGCCAAGCCCCCAATCGCCCGTCATCCTCCCAATTTTCAATCGCCACAGCTTCCTCGCTGTCCTCCAGCAGCCGCAAATCCTCCAACTCAAGAGCCTTGAGCGGTGACGGTACTGCTCTGCGATTGCGGGGCAGATTTTGGCAGACAATTTCAAACAGATCCTGTTCTTCCTCGTACAGCAGCAGCAGAAAGTATTCGCAGTTGAGCCGCCCGCACAATTGCGAAGCAGTATTTTTCAGAGTAGTTTCCCAATCCGCATCACTGTAGATAGCACGGGCGATTCCTGCTGTTAAATCGCGATCGATCTCGGCTTGCTGAATCCGCTCTTCCATCTCCGACAGAGGAGCTGTCAGAGCCACTAATTGCCCCACTCCCCGCAGGTAATTTTTTTCATCCTCTTGCCAAATCCGGGGTTCACTAGCTTCAACCGCCAGAAATCCCAACAATTCCCCTTCTAAAACAATTGGTGCCGCCAGCAGCGATCGCGCCCGAATTTGCTGCATCAATCTTCCGGTAAGTTCGCTTTTTAAGGAACTATGAGATTCGCCGATCCAAACCATTTGTTCCTTTGCTAACGCCTCATAAAATCCGCCCAAATCTTGGACAGTAATACCAGAAGCCGGTCGCTTGAGTCCGCCCAAACCCGGCGCGACTTGGCGGTTGCTGACTCGTCGCCAAAAATAGCGCCGCTCTCGCTCGAACCAATAAACATTCGTGCGTGTCGGCTCGATAAATTCATGGGTTTGTTCGACGACTGTTTGCAAATATTGGTCAAGCGATCGCAGTTCGCGCAATTGGGAAATCAGTGCAATCAGCGACTCATCCGGGCGCTTTGTCAGAGTTCGCACCCAGTCCTTTTCTATTTGATAAAGAGCAGTTGCCAGTCCTCCTAATACAATCGTCAGTTGGGTTTTTTCTACCGACGAAAGTGAGCTTCCCCACTGATCCGCACCAAGCAAAATAACCCCATAACAGCGGTCTTTATAGCGGAGCGGAAACAGAATCGTACCTTGAACATTAAAACTTTGAGCCAGTTTGCGCCATTCGCCAGCTCTGTTTTCCGATCGCAAATCTGGAATTACCACAGGCTGAAGCTGAATCACCACTTGTTCTAGCAAATCCCCTGGATTCAGGGTAAATCGCTGTTTCAGAAACGACTGATCGCCATTGGGAGTCATACCACCTTTGCCAAAAAGTCGGTGGCCAGCGCGATCGTACAATCCAATCCAAATTAATCGCCAGTCGAATTCTGCTTGCAAGTACGAGAGAGTTGTCTCCAGTAGCACATCCACATTCTCATCTTCTCGGAGAGTCTGGAGAACACGCTCCAAAGTCACAATTCCTTCGTCTAAATCCTTCCGTCTTTGCTGCTCGTTCATTTCCCAGCGCCCCTCAAAACTTTGTCGAATTCACAATAAAAAATTAAAAATAAAATGTACAACACAATCAACTATAGTATGTAGATTATTTTTTATGATTGAATCTATCTAGGATAACTAATTTGGATATTTATCAATTTGGTCTCCGGCCACTGTTATTTTCGGTATTGAAAGCCGATGCCGAATGGGTACACAACCGTAGCCTGCAAATTCTCGAATTAGCCGATCGCACCCAGTCTAACCCCGCCACCAGCCGAATTTTAGAGCAATTCCAGCAATCCTTTGGACTGCAAGATTCCCGACTCGAACAATCACTTTGGGGACTCAACTTCAAAAACCCTGTCGGCTTAGCCGCCGGATTTGACAAAAACGGCGTCGCTGCTGGCATTTGGACAAAGTTTGGCTTTGGTTTTGCTGAACTAGGTACTGTCACTTGGCAACCACAGCCCGGAAACCCCCAGCCTCGCTTGTTTCGATTGACAGACGACAGTGCAGCCCTCAATCGCATGGGATTTAACAATCAAGGAGCTCAGGCAATGGCGGCCCGCTTTCAGGCTGCACACAACAGAGGAAAATTAGACAACTCATACCCCACCTCGGACTCCCCATTTCCCTTGGGAATTAACCTCGGTAAATCTAAGGTAACACCCTTAGAGCAGGCATCAACCGACTATTTGGAGAGTTTTCAGCTTCTTCAGGATTGGGGCGACTATTTTGTAGTCAATGTTTCTTCCCCAAATACTCCAGGATTGCGATCGCTCCAAGATGCCGCTCAGCTAAGCACAATTTTGGACATTGTGCAACAAAAAAATCAGGGAATTAAACCAATTTTAGTCAAGATTGCCCCGGATTTGGAATGGGAGGCGATCGCATCCATCCTCGACTTAGCAAAAACCTACCAACTAGCAGGAATTATCGCCACAAACACCACCATCCGCCGCGACGGATTGAAAACACAAATATTACCAGAAACCGGCAAACCAATCACCGAAGAAGCCGGCGGCATTAGTGGCCTTCCCGTGCAGCAACGTTCAACAGAAGTAATCCGATTTATCTGGCAACAAACTGAAGGGAAATTACCCATAATTGGTGTCGGTGGCATTTTTACCGCCGACGACGCTTGGGAAAAAATTGCCGCCGGTGCAACTCTAATTCAAGTCTACACCGGTTGGGTTTATGAAGGCCCTTGGATGGTGCGCCGCATTCTCCAAGGATTGCTCAACAAATTAGAAGAAAACGGATTTAATTCAATTTCTGAAGCCGTTGGTTCTGGAAATATCGAATAAATTTTATTTGATTGAGATTAAAAAAAATCGCCTTTTTTTTGAGGGTTAAACGCTTGACTTTTCCCAGCCGATAGAGTACAATCTAATAATGGGAGTGGTGACTAAAATAATTATTTTAGTCACCACTCCCATTATCTAAAATATACCACGGCTAATCCATCCTTGTCAATAGATAATCCCTTTTATTTAGGGCCGAACAACTATAATTTCATCAGCGTTCATCCGTGTCCATCCGCTGACATCTGCGGTAAAAAACTCCCAATCTAACTATAATAGCTTTGCCAATTGCAAAGCACTAATTTGAGCTTGCGCCTTCTGAAGCGACTCCAGCCATTCCCTTTCAGGATCGCTATCAGCCACAATACCCGCACCCACCTGTCCCCAAACAATTCCCCCCGAACTACCATCACTTTTTTTCGCATATAAAAGAGTGCGAATCAAAATATTTAAATCCAAATTTCCCCGCCAGTCCAAATAACCACAGGAACCATAAAACAAACTACGTTTCACCGGTTCCAACTCTTCAATAATTTCCAGACAACGCACCTTCGGACAACCCGTAATCGTACCCCCCGGAAATACTGCTCGAATTAAGTCGATCGCATCACAATCTGTTCTTAATGTACCAATCACATTACTAACCAGGTGCATCACATGACTATAGCGCTCAACCGTCAGAAACTCATTAACTTGTACAGACCCCCATTCACACACTCTCCCGATATCATTACGCTCTAAATCCACAAGCATAATATGTTCCGCTATTTCCTTAACATTCTCCACTAAATCCTGTGCTAACTGGTCATCTTGAATAGAAGTTAAACCCCGTGGGCGCGTTCCTGCGATCGGTCGAGTATCAACTTTATTACCGGATAATTGTACCAGTCTTTCTGGCGAACAACTAACGATATCACCCCAGGGAGTTTGCCAATAACTCGCAAAAGGAGAAGGATTAATCTGCTGTAAAGCCCGATAAATTGACCAACTATCACAATCCGTACTAGCTTCAAACCTTACAGACAAATTAGCTTGAAAAATATCACCAGCATAAATATATTTCTGAGCTTTTTCTACTATTTTCTGATATTCATTTTGAGATAGTCCTAAGTTATAATTGCCAGCATTATTTTGATATTTTTCACATAAATTTCTGTATATAATTTCTTCTTTTATTTGCTCTATGTGATGCTGCATAACATCAAGTTCCAAATTTTCACTCGCCGCCAACCAGAGACTTTGCTCTTGATGATCTAAGACAGCAAAAGATGCTGGTTCATACCAACAACTAACCGGAAAAGGCAGCGGATCGGTATTAATTTTGGGTAGTTGCTCAATTTCCCATGCTAAATCATAACCAAGCCATCCCAACCAACCCCCAGTAAAAGGAATCGACAGTGGCACATTCAATTCTAAATTTTGCTTTTGATTGTGGAGAAGAGTTCGTAAAAAAGGTAAAATTTCACCTACAGGTGGTGTCCATAGTTGAGATTCACCATCAATTATCCGGGGAGAACCCGCACAAATAGAATATCGTGTTAAGTTAGTAGCAGATGCAACTGGACTTTCTAGCAAAACAGCCATATCTTGAGGGCTATAACCAGAAATTGAGGCTGGTCTGTCAGAGGTTTTACTGAGAAACAAAGCTTGAAAAATCTCCGAACCACTATGTTGACGTAGAGGAAGCTTTCGCCAATGCCAAGTTTGTCTTGGTGCTTTCATAATTGTGCTACTATAATGTTATTGATCGGCGTAGTTCTGAGATACTTCGCTTCACTCAAGTATGACATCTTGGCTTTGCGTAAGTCCTAAGTTTGTTAATTCTAAAATCCCAAATCCAAAATCTAAAATTGATTAACTTTCCACACATCTTGATTTAGCTGTTTTTCAAGCCTAATCCAACCCCGAACAGAGTTAATCAAAAATAGAGTTTGGGTATTGCGTAAATCCTGTAAGGTAATCAACTCTTCTCGGATTTTTCCAGATGCTATCAGTTGAGCCCTGAATGTCCCTGGTAATAAACCACATTTGACAGGAGGTGTGATTAAGCCTGTGGGAGTGTCGATCACAATATTCGCGATCGTTGATTCAGTCATCTCTTCTTTTTCATTCCATAGCAAAACATCCTGATGTTCTGGTTGTGACTCCAAAGCCATTGTATAGGGTAATCGGTAAGTTGTCTTATGGTACAAAAATGGGATTTGAGAATCGATCGCTTTCCTGGCAATTCCCACAGATGCACCAATTTTCAAGATACCATTATCTAGTGTCTGAGCTTGTAAAGTTAGTCTGCCATCACCAGATACTGTTAATCGTACTTTTTGGGCGATCGCACCGAAAGTCATCCTTAATGCTTCTAGAGCTTCGCAGACCTCTGTTAATGATAGGGGAAAATTAAAATAATCAGCCGATCGCTCTAATCTTTGAAGATGTTGATCCAACACAAAATAGCCATTGTTGGGTTCCCACAACAGTGATTCCAGCAATTCAAATTTTGGCGTTTCTTGAACCATGCTAAAAAGAAAGGGAGTTTAAACCCCACTTTTTGATTGAAATAAATTGAGATGGGAGAATTTCCAGAGGCTGCTGACTGGCTCAACAGACTCAAAGCTCAGCGCAAAAAATCTAGGGCTGATTTGGGGGATATGGAAGTAGTTTTGGAAATACTCAGCTACCCAGAAGAATAGGACTGAGCGAAAGACGAGCGGAAAACAGAAATCTTGGTGAGTCAATAAATCTGAAACTATTAACTCGCAAAGCATGGAAAAGTATGGGGGTGGAGGGACTTGAACCCACACGACCTTTTCGGGTCAACGGATTTTAAGTCCGTAGCGTCTACCATTCCGCCACACCCCCTCGTTTAAGTTACTGTAGCAGGACTATGCTGCAACAGGCAACTACAACTTTACATAGTACAACCAAAATCCCTATTTACGCAACCCCTAATTGAAACTTTCTCAAAAACCGCGCTGAATCCCCCCAAGCGGTACAATAATTATGCAGTGCGAGATCGGCGATCGCGCCCATTGCACTGATCGCGTGTAATTATTCCCCTAAAGCAAATCTATGTATATTACTCTACTGCTGTACGCCGTCTTGGCGGGAGCTTATCTCCTGGTAGTACCCGCAGCGACCTACGCATACCTCAACAGCCGTTGGTACATCGCTAGCTCTTTTGAGCGCGCGTTCATGTACTTCTTGATGTTCTTCTTCTTCCCAGGTATGTTTCTCCTAGCTCCTTTTTTAAATTTTCGCCCCAAACGGCGGCAGATAGAAGCCTAAATGCGACGTATAGACGTAATTGGAATCACTTTTGGTGTCTTTGTCGCTGGTGGGTTGGCCTACTTGTTGCTACAATTCGCCGGACTCGACAGCATAAATGCAGGTATCTGGAGTCAATTATTGTTGGTCGCCGGCTTGATTGGTTGGCTGGCGACCTATTTATTTCGAGCAGTCACTCAAGGTATGACCTATAGTCAGCAACTGAAAGACTACAAAGAAGCAGTCTTGCAGAAACAGCTTGATGAACTGACTCCTGAAGAATTGGCAAGAATTCAAGCCGAAATTGAACAGGAAAAAAATAATTAGTGATTGGGAATTAGTGATTGGGAATTGGGCATTGGGAATTGGGAATTGGGAATTGGGAATTGGGAATTGGGAATTGGGAATTGGGAATTGGGAATTGGAACCAAAAAAACAACTAACAACTAACAACTAACAACTAACAACTAACAACTAACAACTAACAACTAACAACTAACCACCAACCACCAACCAATAACAACGGACTAATAACAATGGACTAATGACTACTGACTACCGACTAATGACTAATGACCACTGACTAATGACTAATGACTAATAACTAATGACTATTTCTAATTGCTTTGAAAGCCTGCGCCAAAAAAATCAGTGTGCTTTAATCCCTTTCATTACTGCTGGCGACCCCGACCTGGAGACAACAGCGAAAGCGCTGCAAGTTTTGGATGACAACGGTGCTGATGCGATCGAACTTGGTGTTCCCTATTCCGATCCGCTGGCTGACGGACCAGTGATTCAAGCCGCTGCTACCAGAGCTTTGCAGCGAGGAACCCGATTGGATGCGGTGCTGGAAATGGTAGCGAAAGTTAGTCCTAATTTGCGATCGCCCATTATTCTGTTCACTTACTATAACCCGATTTTGTACCGAGGTATAGAAACTTTCTTGCAACAAATCAAAAGTGCCGGAGTCCAGGGATTAGTTGTACCAGACTTGCCTTTAGAAGAAGCTGAAAGTCTGATTAAACCTGCCAATAAATTAGGAATTGAGCTAACATTATTAGTTGCTCCCACAAGTCCAAAAAGTCGGATAGAAGCTATTGCTCTCCAGTCTCAAGGATTTATTTACCTAGTCAGCGTCACCGGCGTTACAGGAGTGCGTGATGGATTAGACAAGCGAGTCAAAGATTTGCTCCAAGAACTTCGCAGCGTCACCGAAAAACCCATCGGCATCGGTTTTGGGATCTCGACACCCGAACACGCTCGTCAAGTGAAAGAATGGGGTGCAGATGCTGCGATTGTGGGCAGTGCTTTTGTCAGACGCTTAGCTGAAGGTACTCCCGAAGAGGGTTTAGAATCTATCGGCAAATTCTGCAAGAGTCTAAAAGCAGCAATTCAAAATACTTAGCAGCGGTGCAGATACTTTCTACCATTAGATAGATGCGTCGGCGCGATCGCTCTTGCCATAATTGCCGTCAAAGACATTGTTGTACTTGAGATAAAAAGCTTTCTTCCTTTAGGTTTCCGACCTGAAGGAAGGTTTTTTTGGGATAAGTACACTGCGCGATCGATAAATCCCTGTAGGGACACGGCAATGCCGTGTCCCTACACTTCAAAAACGCTATAAATTGAAAAATGTAACTTGAGATAGATAAAAAACTGAGATTTATATTCGTATGCTTAGTGAGGGTTGAAATTCCAGATTTTGTAATGCTAGCCATTTACAAAACCACTAGGAATTTGAGCATCTCACAATAGAAAGGAGCATTTTTTATGAACAGAGTAACTGCATTTATCAAAAAAATTAGACTGGGACAGCTTTTAACAGTGTTTCTAGCTGGAATTTTAGTGTTCGTTAGCACTGCTTGTAGTGGCACTGATGTGATGGCAGGAAAGACTTCTGACCAAATTAGAGAAGAAGTCCCTTCCGAGGCTGTAACTTCGGTGTACAAAGGTGGGCAGAACCAATATAGTGATGTCGATCCCAGAAACCCAAACATGACACAAACAGAAGCAAAAGCAAAGATGCTGAAGGATGAAGCACAGCGCCGGATTGATACCAAGGCTAGCAGCAATGTGGGTGAAAATGTCAGGCGGGTAGCGGATCAAGGGCCTGATAAACTCAAGCAAGCTGGCGATAAATTGAATGAAGATGTTCGCGCAGCAAAGCAGAATTTTGATGAGTTTGGTAAAAATACCCAAAAAGGTATAGCTAATGTTAAAGAAAATACTCGCGAAGGCTTGAAGGGAGCAAAAGAAGTTGTTAAAGAGGCTACTGAGGGGGCAAAAGACAGAGTAGCAGATGGTAATGATGCGCTGAAAGATAAGGTTAAACAAGGCAAGGAAAATGTCAAAGATGCTTTCCAAGCCGTGAAGTCTAACGTTGATGATGTCTCGGACAAGGTTAGCTCTAAAGTGAACCGAGATATTGATAGAACTCAGCGGGCGGCAGAAAGAGCAGTTGATGCGATCGACTAATCATATCAATTCTGGACACCGGAGTTGATATTACCGACAGTCAGGAAACGGCAATGCCGTTTCCTTAGCGTTTTACGTTTAATTAGATGATAAATTGGGAATACGATCGCCTACTTTCAACCCTAATTCCGCCGCCCTTCCTCCTCGGAGTTCCATCACTCCATCAACAGGAACATCCGGGCCGTAGTTAGGGCAGTTTTCAGTTAAACAGGGCGGTACATTCGGAATTATTGCCTGCACTACGCCTTCCCGCAGAAAAATCATATCGAGTTCAATCAATACATTCCTCATCCAAAAACGCACATTTCGTGCGGGTTCGATGGGGAACAACATCCCTCTGTCATCCGGCAATTCTGTGCGAAACATCAGACCAATTTGTTGTTCTTGGGGAGTCAGGGCTACTTCCAATCCCAGAGGCTGAGCGCCTATGATAGTATTCACAGAAATTGGCAAAAGCTGACCCGCATCTATCCCACCAAACAGCGATATAAAGTTGGATTGTGATAAATTAGTGATTCCTGAAAAAATTCCTAAATATTTGCCTGTATTTTTATCTTTCATCACAGTTTGGTTATCTGAAACAGAGATATCCAAGTCGCTAAACTTCATACCATTTATCAAGACAATTTTATCATTTCCGTTGCCGAAATCTGTAATTAAATCGGCTTCGGCAATACTCGATGCAGCAACGGTTTGTTCAATCACAAATAAGTCATCGCCCGCACCACCTGTCAAGATATCTTTGCCTTCTGCGCCGATTAGCAAATCTTGACCCCGATCGCCATTAATGACATCATCTCCTTGTCCTCCATAGATTGTATCGCTTCCCTGGCCTCCAGCGAGGGTGTCAGCGCCTTCATTTCCGGCGAGCAAATCGTCTCCTTGTCCTCCAAAAATCAGGTCATTTCCCCCCAAACCTTGAATCGTGTCATTACCCGCAAATCCTCTAATTAAATCGGCGTTTGGACTTCCTAGGAGAAAATCAAAGCCGAAACTACCGTCAATGTTAGCCATTTTGTATTTAATAAATTGAAGATTTGGCGATCGGCATTCGCCAACCAGTACCAAAAGCCCGATCGCTAATTTTCAAACCAGGAGGCGCTTGTCGCCGTTTAAATTCCGCCTGTCTCACTAATTTTACTATACGGGCTACCACAGCTTCATCATGTCCAGCCGCCACAATTTGTTTGACAGATTCATGATTTTCGATCAACCGCTGCAAAATGTCATCCAAAACATCATAAGCAGGCAAAGAATCTTGGTCAATTTGCCCCGGCTTCAGTTCAGCACTAGGTGCTTTACTAATAATATTACCGGGAATTATCTCGTTCGCAAGCGGCGGAGAGGGCGGGCACGGAGGAGAGGGCGGGCACGGAGGAGAGGGCGGGCACGGGGGCACCGCCCCTACAGTATTCAGCCAGCGACAAAGGGAATAAACGCGAGTTTTCGGCACATCAGAAATCACAGCTAATCCGCCATTCATATCGCCGTAGAGAGTGCAGTAACCTACCGCCATTTCCGATTTATTGCCAGTAGAAAGCAGCAAATGTCCGAACTTATTAGAAATTGCCATCAACAAATTCCCTCGAATTCGCGATTGAATATTTTCTTCGGCAATTCCGAAAGTTGTATTGATAAACAAATCGGCCAAAGTGCGATCGTAAGTTTTCATCAAATCTGCGATCGGCAACATTTCCATCCCAATGCCCAAATTTTTGGCTAATTCCAAAGCATCATTAACAGAATGATCGGAACTGTAAGGAGAAGGCATCAGTACGCCCAAGACATTTTCGGGTCCGATCGCAAAACTGGCGATCGCAGCCACCAAAGCCGAATCTATCCCACCACTCAAACCCAGTACAACCTTAGAAAAACCGCACTTACGAACATAATCTCGCACCCCCAAAACCAAAGCAGCCCAAATTTCAGCATCTCCAACCTGCGGAGTAAAACTTAACTGTGCAGCCTGAATCTCTGTTTGATTTTGCGAAGAAATTCCAACTAAATCCTGTTTTAATTCGTCATATTCAATTGTCGCAAAATCAGTTTCAAAAGAAGCAAAAACCTGAATTAATTCACCTTTTTTGTTAACAGAAAAACTGCTACCATCAAAAATCAAATCATCATTTCCCCCTACCTGATTAGCATAAACAATCGGTATACCTGAGCGCGTCACATTGTGCTGCAACATAGCCGATCGCACTCCCCGCTTTCCAGCAGCATAAGGCGATGCAGACAAATTGACTACTAAATCTACGCCCACTTTTACCAAGTCTAAAAAAGGTTCACCAACGTAACTACGTTTCCCCCAAAACTCCTCATTGTTCCACAAATCCTCGCAGATAGTAACACCAATCTTTAGTTCACCAATATTAAAATAATTGCTGTTTTCTCCCGGCTCAAAATATCTGTCTTCATCAAATACATCATAGGTAGGCAATAAGCGTTTATGAAAAACTTGTTGAACACAGCCATTTGACAACACAGCAGCGCTGTTAAACAAAGATTTCTCCCCTTTTTTGCGAGCATGAGCATTTGGGATGGCAGTCCCAACTATTACTACCAAATCCGCTGGTAGATTTTGCGCCAATTGCTGCAACTGTGCGCCTGCTGCGGCAATGAAACTGGGGTTAATCAACAAATCTCGTGGCGGATAACCAATCAGGGAAAGTTCCGGTGTTAGCAATAAGTTTGCTCCTTCAATCGCAGCCTTGCTTGCAGCTTCCAGAATCAAGTTGGAATTGCCAAAGATATCACCGATAGTAGGATTGAGTTGTGCGATCGCAATTTTCATAATACCAAATTACCTAATCTAGAAGGAAGGAAGAAGGAAGAAGGATTACTCACGAATCAGGTTTGTAATGCTTCAACTCTTCTTCTATAAAATGATTGACCAAATCTCGGTAGAGCTTTTCAACCACATCAGCATTCAAACCCGCTTCCTGGGCCCACTCACGCCGCTGCTGCAACATAGCATAAAAGCGATCTGGCGCTTTCACACTTGCTTCACTGGTTTTGAACCTGGCCGCCGCGATGACATATTGAAATCTCTTGCTTAAAGCATCGATCACTTCCCGATCGATTAGATCAATTTCTTCGCGAACTTCCAGAATATTCGCGCACTCATCAGGGGCTTTCATCGCCTATACTCCTTAATTGTTCCTACTCTCATCTTACTAAATTTATGGTTTAATGTCATCACATGAATAACTAAATAAACACCAGAGGCTTATTCTTGAAAGGAGCAAAAGCGGCCGCATCAAAGCGATACAAACTAGCAGGACGACCAGCCCCCCGCGAAGCTTTTACACCGGTATCATACAAAAAACCTAGTTTTAACAATCGGGCCCGAAAATTAGAATAATCTGAAAAAATTTCCCCCAAAATAGTAGTATACAGTTGATACAAATCGCTTAAAGTGAAAAGCTCTGGCAAGACTTCAAAAGCCACCGGACTATATTCAAGTTTATTCCGCAAGCGCCGATATCCATATTCGAGAATTTGATTATGATCAAATGCTAACTTAGGAATTTGTTCCACAGGATACCAAGCAATTCCGCTGACGCGATGGCTAGCATCCGCAACGATATTTCCAGCAATTAACTCAGCTTCTTCAAACCGAACTAAAGCAAAGTAACTAACGGAAAGATAACGATCACCTCTGGTGAATTCCCTCGGATCGCGCCCCGGTTCTCCAAAAGTATACAATTGTTCCAAATACAAATTTTTGACTCGAATTTTTTCAGACAAAATCCGATAAGCTGCATTCTCCAGAGATTCTCCGTGGCGCACCAAAGTGCCCGGAAGACTCCAAAAGTCGATAAACGGTTCGTCATGGCGCATTACTAACAGCACCAACAAGCGATTTTGTACGGTATCGACGGAGAAAATAACATTATCTACTCCGACTTTAAAGTCAGCTAATGAGCAACCTTCGCTCTTTTTTGTGCCTCGTGCCATGCGTATAAATGCTCCCTATTAATGTAATCTTCGATGGTCGGAGTTAGGGCTTGGGTGTCTCCTGTTTCCCGATAGGATGTTGAAGAAACATCGGGAGCACTCAAAGATGCGATCGCCACATCTGCACCTATTCGCCGCAACTGCCACAAATCTAACTCTTCTTGTGGATAATTAGGTCGTGGTACTACTAGCAACTGCACTTGCTTTAACAAATGTTCAACTTGGTACCAGCGAGGTAATTGTTCTACTAAATCAGAACCGATTACCAAAGTCAATTCGGCATTTCCCCATAGTAATTTTGCCTGTTCCACAGTTTCTAGGGTTCTTGGACTGCTGAGTTCTGGATATAAACAAAGATTTTGCCGTGGTGAGTTAATTTCTTGAATCATTAACAGCAACATTGCCGATCGATGTTCGAGAGAAGTTTGATGAGATTTAAAAGGATTGTCTGATGCCCAAACTGCTACCCAGTCAAAATGCTGAGAAAGCCAATTTAGGATAGTTCTGTGTCCCGCAGTTGGCGGATCGGCACTGGTTCCAAACAGAGCAATTTTTATCATTTGATATTGGGAATGGGGAATTGGGAATGGGGAATTGGGAATTGGGAATTGGGAATTGGGAATTGGGAATTGGGAATTGGAGGCAGAGCCTCCGGGTATGTATTCCCAGGCTGATCCTGGGAACAAGACTCAAAACAAATCACAACTAACCAATAACAACTAACCAATAACAACTAAAAAATAACTTTTTGTCGTGTTTTATTGGTGAGAATTTGCAAATCTCTAGAAATTTCTACTGGTGGCGAAATAGGGTGATCTATTTGGCGAGTTTCAGGCGGAAGACTGGCGACAGAAGTAGCAGTTCGTTTCGCGATCGCCTCCAAGCTTTCTTGACCATACAATCGTTTACCATCCTTGACAACCAACTTCATTAATGCTATGGGAGAATCATGATTCTGATTGTCTTCTTCTGACAATCCCAAACAATCTCCGAGAATTTGCCCATTTTTAATATGTCTAAAAATTTGCTTCCGTCCCGGATATGTCACCTTGCCACTTGCCTCTTTCATCACTGGAATTCCATCAATTTCCACCAATTTATAAACACCATTTACAGGGGAACCGCTGACCAACTTCGTTCCCAAACCGTACCCGTCAATGCAAGCACCGGCACTTTTGAGTTTAGCAATTTCTCCTTCGTCCAAATCGCCACTGGCAATAATCGGAATTCCTGGAAGGATCGATCGCACTTCCTGCGACAATTTCACCAAGTCTCCAGAATCCAACCGCACCCCTTCTAACACTATTTCACCGCTGTTGACGCGATCGGCCAACTGACGCGCCGCCGCCACAGTATCATAGGTATCGATCAACAGCGGTGCACCCGGAAAATAGCGGTGAAACGCTGTAAACGCCTCTTCCTCACTGCCTTCGAGAGCACCGACAGCCATCACCAAAGCATGAGCCATTGTACCCACAGGTTTGCGCCCCAACCTCAAAGCAGCCAAGACATTAGAAGTCCCATCAATTCCCGCAGCCAGCGCCGCCCTAGCAGCCCACACAGCAGCTTGAGGGCCAAAAGCTCTGCGAGTCCCAAATTCCAGCAACTTAGCGTCAGGGCCGGCCACATCGCGCAATCTAGCCGATCGCGTCGCAATCAAAGTTTGATAATTGATCGCATTCAGCAAATAAGTTTCTACCAATTGAGCTTGCCACAGAGGAGCCTCGATTCGCAACATTGGCTCATTGGCAAACACCGCCGTCCCCTCCGGTACCGCCCAGACATCGCCAGTAAAGCGAGCTGTGGCGAGTAGAGTCCAAAATCGCTCTGGAGCACCAGCAAAAATGCCCGTAGACTGCAAAGCGGCTATTTGTGCTGAAGAAAACCGAAATTTCTCCAGATAGTCCAGAACTTGAGCTAAGCCCATGGCGATCGCATAACCAAAACCTTCAGGTAAGCGCCGCGCGAATAATTCAAAACTCGCGATTCGCCCGTCGAGCCCTTCCCCGACGTAACAAGCCGTCATCGTTAGCTGGTAGAGGTCGGTCAATAAGCTGTAATCTTCTGAGGAAAGACACAGTTCTTGATCTTCTGAGATTTCCGCACAACTTTGATGATGCAGGCTTTCTGTGGTAGTTTTCATGGTAAAACCCCGGCAAACTCCTTTTTTTAATTATAGTGAGTCACACCATATTATTTATAAAGTTTTGATGAAGATTTCAAATTAATGTCTGAAAATTTCCTTGATATAAGGCTGTGATGGCTAATTGCGTGTGGATTGACCGAGGAGTGTTATGGTAATATCAATAAAAATTATCCAGCAGTTTGTCGATGAGGGCCCAGAAACCGGGTTTTTTAGGAAAATACATAGGTTGCAGCCAGCAGATTCGGTAAAAACCCGGTTTCTCTCTTCCTTCTTCCTTCTTCCTTCTTCCTTCTTCCTTCTTCCTTCTTCCTTCTTCCTTCTTCCTTCAGTTTGCTTCCTTCTTCCTTCTTCCTTCTTCCTTCTTCCTTCTTCCTTCTTCCTTCTTCCTTCAGTTTGCTTCCATCGTTGCAGAGTAATAAGTAATTCAAATAAATATTGCTAAAGCAATCCAAGGCCAAAAAATAGGAGTAATCTAAAGGTATTCAGAACCAAGACAAGAGAGGCGGATTTTATGAATCTTTCTAAGTCTTTGACCAATGCGATGCGTTTCGTTTCAGAAGCAGCAATACGGCTTTTTAGCCCCACCGATGACAACTATCCAAATACTGGAGTTCAACCTTTTGAGGGGAAATCTTCCAAAGATCACGATAAGCGGGAATAATCATATCAATTCCGGTTGCACGACCTATGATACGAGGACACGGCACTGCCGTGTCCCTACCCCAATTAATTATAGGGACACGGCAGTGTCCATTGGTGTCAACTTAAGGTCAAATGCGATCTAACCAATTACCAATTACCAATTACCCAAAGTTTATTTAGAAAAAAGGCGATCGCAGCACTGCCGATCGGCACCGTCAAATTGTCAATTCCCCACTTAGAAACCGACTCCAAACTAGCAGCAACCAAAGCCACAATCGCAGATACAGCCCAAGTTTGCCAAACATTACCTTGAACCACCAGTAAAATTGAACTGCTGACAACAAAACTGACTAAATACATCGTTGCAGAACCTTCCCAACTTTTCTTGATTCCCCAAACTCGATAAATATGTTGGCCATATTTCTGGCCGATGACAGCAGCCAATCCGTCCCCCCAAGTCATCACCAAAATGCCCAATGCTGCGTATTCCTGATGCTGTATTGGCCAGAACCAAGCTACGAGAATACTGATAGTAACAGCATAGAAAAAAGTCCCCCAACTTTGCCGATGGATGCTGTTAAGACTAGGTAAAATCGGCACTTGGTAGGAAATTAGCGCGATCGCCGCAGCTAAAATTCCCGCCGTTATTCCCACCCAACCGGGTATTTCCAGCCACCACGCCAGCAAAATCACATTCCCCGTACCGATGTGCACCACCTTCCGCGAAACCTCTGGATCGACGGAAGTAAAGCGATTTAACCCTTCAGCCACCAGTAAAATCAAGCCCAACCAGATACCCACGAGGGAAATTTGCAGCCACACAGTCGGAATTTCAGCAAATATAGACACGATATTTAGGAAAAATTTAGATCAAGCACTGCTTACTACTCTAAACGTAAAGCGCGATCGATATTAGAACCCCGACTTGTTTAAGTGCTGCGGAGATCTGGGTGTTCTATTTTTTCAGGTTGGTTTACTGAAAACTTGTGCTATGCTATAAGCAAGTCTAGGGAAAAAGCTATGACTGTTTTAGTAGAAGAACTTTTGAATACCTTTGAGCGATTAACAGACTCAGAGCGGTTAGACTTGGTGTTGGAGATTTTGAAACGGACTGTTGATTTAGACTTTCTGCCCCTGTCTGATGACGATTTAGTTCTTAATGCTGAGGGACTTTTTCTAGAGTTAGATGAGGAAGAGGAGGAGTAAACCGAAGCCTTGAACTTTTAAAATTATCAGAGAATCTGATTGCTATGCAATATGTCTTAATTATTCATGAAGTAGAAAATTATGAAGCCTGGAAAGAGGTATTCGATCGTGCTGCAATTATCCGAAAAGAAGCTGGAGAGCGATCGTATCAAGTCTTGAAATATGAAAATGAGCCCAACAAAATTGTTCATTTCTCCGCCTGGACATCAATCGCAGATGCTAGGGCATTTTTTGAGTCGCCTAAACTGGTAAAAATTAGAGAGGAAGCGGGAGTTAAAGCTCCTGAATTTATATATTTAGACCAATTAGAGTCTGGAGTCTTATGAAATAGTTTGCGATCGCCTCTGTGTACTCTCAAGATAATGCAAGGGATTTGATGTCTAATTATTACTGTCCGTTTCCCGCTGACAATGCTGTCACTATGGCTGCTACTGCGGGACTAAGACTAGACAAGACAACGACGGAAGCAGTAGCAATAATAATAGTCGTAGCCATCCTCACCATACCATCAGTTCCTTTCTGATATGCGTCAAATTTGTATTCCAGGCGATCGACCTTCTGACCTAATTCTTCCCTGACCTTGCCTAATTCTTCCCTGAGCTGAATCAATGATTCTCTGATGTCATCATTGCTGGGATTTTCTGGTATCTGCATGGCGATTTCTCCTATTCAAACTACAGACATTAGCTTTATTATATCAACATCATAACATAATTAGACACCGAATGTTTTCATTAAGTAAACTTCAGAGTTATGAGAGCTTGTGGAACAGGCATCTTGCCTGTTCATGAGAATGGTGTAATATCTCAATTGAACCGAACTTAATATTAAAATTCAGAATTCAGCACTATTCACCAAATCTCGCACAGCAGCAAAAGCCCTTCCCCGCAACTTCATAGGCAACAGCGACAGCCCCAAACCAGCCCACATTTTCGCACTAGAAACAGATTTGCCCGATCGCACCATCCACCGCCCTTTTTCAGTTTCACCCACCTCAATCAGCCGCAAACCCAGCGCTAATTGAGTTTCTGCAATCCTTCTGAGCCTGACTGATTCCAACTTTTCCGTATCAAACTCGTAGCCAGTCAAATAGCGCAATTTATCAGTCAAATACGGAATTGCCCGATCGCACCCTTGCTGTTCGGCATGAAATCGATACTCCATCAAAAACTCCGGCAAATAATAGCATCTTTTCCCAGCGATAGCAAGTCTGACAAACAAATCGTTATCTTCACAATTTTGCCAATTTGGTCGCATAAATCCTACCTCTTCCAACACACTACGGCGAAACAAAGTTGCCCCTATTTGCAAACTTTGTTTCACAAACACCGTTGTCAGCAAATCCCGAATAATTCCCGCAGACAACTCTGTGCGGCCCCACCTGTCTGAATTCAGTTTAGTCAGACTTTCGTCAATCTGATTATTAATATCAATCACCCAGTGATCTGTACTAACAAAATCGATACTGGGGTCTTTATCTAAAATAGCAGATGTCCGTTCTAAAAATTGTGGAGTCAGGCGATCGTCATCGTCAAACTTGATAAAATATTTACCCCTAGCCGCCGCAAAGCCCGATCGCATATTATTGCTTTTACCGATATTCTGCGAGTGACGAATGTACCGAATCCCGTCCCCTACAAATTCCGACATTAACAGCGGAGTGCTATCAGTCGAGCCATCATCACAGACAATTAACTCAAAATCTGTATAAGTTTGATCTAACACACTGGCGATCGCACCAGCCAGCAAATGCACTCGATTGTAAGTAGGAATACAAACACTAATTTTCGGCACAAACTTATCCCATACTTTGACTAAGCTGTTACGCATTTAAACCACTAACTATCCATGTAGGGTGCGTCATTCGTGAACACTGACTATACATGGGAAACTCCTTAAAACTGACGCACCCTACAATACCATTTTAAATGCGTAACAGCTTACATGGCCCCTGAGTGGAGCGTTGCCCAATGCCCAATGCCCTATTTCCCTTATCCTATGCGAATTTTAATGCTTTCCTCAACTTTTCCCTACCCCCCAAGCCGCGGAGGAACCCAAGTAAGGACTTTTAACTTATTAAAATATTTGAGCCAGCGACATGATGTAATTCTAGGAACACTGCGATCGCCCGATGTCACCGATGCACAAATTGACGAATTGCGCCAGCAAGTTGCAGAATTAGCCGTTTTTCCTGACCCGCAAATACCCCCCCAACCCCCCCTTGGCAAGGGGGGGCTAAGACTTCACCAGCAGCTTGATGGAGACTTCTTACCTCCCCCCCTTAGCAAGGGGGGGACAGAGGGGGGGTTCCATCTAAATAACCAGCAGCTTGATGGAGACTTCTTAGCAAGGGGGGGACAGAGGGGGGGTTCCATCTAAATAACCAACAGCTTGACGGAGACTTCTTACCTCCCCCCCTTAGCAAGGGGGGGACTGAGGGGGGGTTCTATGAAATAATCGGAAAACTCCACAGATTTAGTCAATTCTTGCAATCCGGGACACCTCCAAATGTACTCTCAAGATACTCCCCAGCAATGCAGCATTGGGTAGATCAGTTAGTCACATCAGGGAAATGCGATGCTATTACTTGCGAACACAGCGTTAACGAGATTTACATCCGTCCAGAATGGCGACAAAACATCCTAACTGTAGTAAATATTCACAGTTCAGTTTGGGGAACTTGTAAGCAAATGTTAGAAACAGCCACATCCGAAAACCCCCTGCGCGATCGACTAAATTTACCCCTCCTAGCCCGCTACGAAAAACGCTACTGTGCCAAATTTTCCCGCATAGTCGTCACAACATCCACAGACAAGCAACAACTTCTCGAATTGTTGTCGCCTAGAAAGATGGAAAAAAGAATAGACTATTTCTCAATGCCAACAATTGAGGTAATTCCCAACGGAGTTGATTTAATCGAATTTCCCGATCGCGCGATCGATCCCGGAGGACACACCTTAATCTTTGCAGGGGCCATGAACAACTTGCCCAACATAGACGCAGCACGATTCTTAAGTTTGGAGATATTACCGATCGTACAGCAGCGCTATCCCGATACCACCCTCACCTTAGTCGGAACCTCCCCAGTCCCAGAAGTCTTAGCCTTAGCAAAACAACCAGGAATTCAAGTTCTAGGCAGAGTGCAAAAGGTGGCAGAATACTTGCATCAGGCTACAGTTTGTGTTGTACCCATGCGAATCGGTTTTGGGATAAAAAATAAAACTTTAGAGGCAATGGCTGCTGGAACTCCCGTCATTGCAAGCGATCGAGGTTTGGAAGGTTTAGACATCGGCGGTGCCCCACAACCAATCAGGGCCTTGCGCGCCAACAGAGCTCAGGAGTATGTTGAAGCGATTAGCAGTTTGTTTGAAAATCCACACCTAAGACACGAATTATCTCGAAATGCCCGATCGCACATCGAAAACCAATACACCTGGAATACCATAGGTCGGCGGTACGATCGACTATTGCAACCTTAAATCATAAAATCTAAAATCTAAATCTTAAAAATTGACGATGGAAAACAAAATTAACCCCTCCACAAATCGACCAAAACCCCCAGAAAATCCCAAAGTTCCCCCCACAAGACGCCGCCGCCAAGCCCGACGCACCCAAAATCCTCAACAGTCTCAACCTAAAACCCGCATCTCAACAACTCCTAACGCACCCACCCCAAAATCAGTCCCCAGATATCCCTGGAAAAGACTAATCGCTAATTTGACAGCCCTCACCGTCTTGTGTGGCTTCGCAGCCCTGATGGGCGGCGGCGCATGGCTGAGTTACCAACTCATTGTCGATCCCAACGGCAACAAATGGATCACTAAATTTGTCCCGGAATGGTCACGCCTTCCCCTCGGAACCAGAGATTCCATCCAAACCCTCGATCAAATTCAAGCTAGCATCCGCAAATTGGGATTTGTCACCGGAGAACCTCTACCACTTCCCATCGATAAATCCGGCGACAATTCTATTTCCGATTTATTACTACCAATCATGGTAGAACGTACTGTCAACGCTTCTACAGCCTGCAAAAATCCTTGTCGTCAAATTGTCGAACTTCGCGTATACAAACGAGTGCAACTTCCTGATCGCGATTCCGATACAGTACAATATTTTCAGTTAGCCAGTTCCGTCAATGTAGAAGGCCCTGCGGAATCTTTCGTACTCGCTTCTTTAGCTGACTCCAAGTCAGATAATCAAGGCTCCAATCAGTCTCTACCTTTGACCGAACTGCGCCGCTTTAACGGAAAAGCCCCGAACTCAGGAATTTGGTTTAACGTCAGCGGTCAATTAGTCCGGGGCGACAAAAAAATTCCCTACGGACAAGTCGTTCGCTACAACCCCAGTCAAAATCATTTAATCTCCCTCTTGGAATGGGTGAGTGCGGCCGGACAAGCCCCGAATTGGCAACAAATCGTTAAAGGTTCAAATCCACAATTGGCGATCGATCAAACCGTTGGTTTAGAACCCCAATTTACCATCTATCAAATAGGATCGCGCAAATTTGTCCCCAACCCAGTTCAATTGACCGCCATTTCTTTGGAAGAATTTGCCTTAAATGACGAAACTTACAAAAATGGCCTACGACTCGCCAAAAGTGGCCTGTGGTCTCCAGCCTTAAATGTCATGCGTACAGCTAAAGGAAAAGCCGCCGGTAATTGGCCCACCGTTGCCCAAGCTCAACTAGATGCGATCGAATTTCACGCTAAGATTACTAAAGCTCAGGCGATCGCCTCCTGGGCCAGTCCCGGTCAACAAGTTCTCGCAGAATTGATAGACGGTCGCTGGAATCAAGCACTACAAGTATTTGAAGCAGATCCCAGCAACAGCAACGAAATTGCCAAAACCCTCAAAAATGACGACGGAAAGCTCTTGAACCGCGTAGACGCAGCCTTGAGAGTCAATTCGAGCGATGGAGACATCAAAGCTTGGGGCGCGCTAATTGTCGCAGCTCAAGACGGAACTCGCGAGGCGATGAATTGGCTAGATCAACAATCAGATACCGACAGCGAAACTAGGAATCGAATTCGGAATTTAGTCAACAAACTTGAAGAAGCCGTTTCTCTAGCTGAAAGTTTACAACAACACAAAAGTCAAATCATGGGTTCCGCCACATTAGTTAGCAGTATCAATCCCAATGAATGGATAGAACCAGAAGCTAAAAATGAGTTGAAATTGACAGAACAACAAGTTTGGTATCAAGTCCAGGTCGCCAGTTTCTACGACGGAAAACGCTGGGTCAATCCACCATTTGCAGACATGGAAATCAACTCTTTTCCTACTACTCAAGTTAAGTGGTTATGGGGAAGACTAGGCTTACTAGCTGACTCCAAGATTAAAATTGACGTAGCAATGAATAACGGCCAACAAAGAGTCGCTGTCGGAACAGTAAAAGCAGTACAGATTCAAGACGGAAATCTGCGCTTGCTCGCCGCCGTTGATAAGCGTTCCTAACCTAAGCTGCTCCCTGAGCGTAGTCGAAGGGTCTACGGCTCTGTTCCCTGAGCGTAGTCGAAGGGTCTACGGCTCTGTTCCCTGAGCGTAGTCGAAGGGTCTACGGCTCTGTTCCCTGAGCGTAGTCGAAGGGTCTAAGGAAACATTGACTCCAGAACCTTAACAGCCTTGGCGATTGCCATAACAGTCAACTGTTAACTATTAACAGTCAACCGTCAACCATCACCTAAAAGTCCAGCCGGAATGGATATAACCATATCCTTTCCTTCTCAGACAACAACACAAACAACTATTTTCTTAACTCAACTTACCAAAGTAACACACAAAGACCTTTGAGATATTAGCTCTCGCTCTTTTTGGAAAGTGCTTCAATCATCTGCCGTTTAACCGCCTTAGCCCAAAGCTCAAACTCTAAACTATTAATGCTGTTAATTTTAACTTCCTCAACAGGCTGAGGTGGGGCTTTTTTTACTGCTGTAGTATCCATTCTTTTTTTCTCTTCCAGAAAATGTGAGTAGTCGATCATCAACGATCAGAATCATACCTCTATGTTATGAACTAATTGCAAAAATTAAATCAATTAAATACATATAATGTAACGACAAAATGCAGTAAATACATTTAATCAATGCAATTTCCGAATCCAACCTGAAAACTTCCTAAAAACAGTCTATGCGATCGACTATCACCGATTTTTAATTATCATAATGTAAAGTGTAAAACACTATCAAATTAACAGTTATGCTAATACACTCATGTTTAAATGAATGTATTTGCCTATACAGCAAATAATCATTTGCTGACAGTAAAAAAGATCGACCATCAAAAAACAAGCTCGTCAATTAATGGCCAAATTTTTTATTTATATTACCTTTTACTACCTGGGCTTATTTCCATTCCCCACAAAATTACCTCGACACAACTAGATACTCCAAAACAACCAAGCTCTCTACTTCCCAAGGCGTGTTTTTCCCCGGATATCCTCCGGGGGAAAAACACCCCCAAGCTCTTCCTGTCCACAAAGATCCAGATTGTAGCCTCGGATCTTCCGGAACCTTGTTTAGCTGGAATGAATCTTAGAAAGTATCAGCAAAGAATCAATCTTTTTTGATTAATAACACTCATCTAAAAAGCACCAAGCTAGGTACTATTATCCAGTTCATATACTGAGTTTTCCTAGCTTCTCAGCTTACAAGATGAGACTGGGAATCCCCTAATTAAAGAGGGAATACCTAAATTTTGATTCTTCAATTTATCAGAGTGACTCTAACACAAAACTTAATTTATCAAGGAGAACATCCATGAAATTTGTAAAACTATTAATTGCCGCAGCATTAATGTCTGCTTCGATTAGCCCCGCCTTAGCCCAAGAAAAAGTTCAAATCTTAGGCGCAAGCTACGGTGGTACTGGTTGCCCCGACCGCTCCGCCAGTGTCAGCGTTAGCCCCGACGGTCAAGAATTAACCATTCTATTTGATAAATTTGCAGCCCAAGGAAACATCTCAACAGAAAAGCGGAAAAGCTGTAATCTCAGCATTCCCATCAAAGTACCTCAAGGTTTCCAAATTTCTCTCTACGATGCTGATTATCGTGGTTATGTCGCACCAAAAACCACTGCAAGCTTAAGAGCAGAATACTTCTTTGCAGGCAACCGCGGCCCAGTTTTTTCCCGGACTTTCAACGGCGAAACAAACTATAACGTTCGAGATAGCTTAGCAACCGTAGCAGATGTTTGGTCTCGTTGTGGTGACAGCATCAACATGAGAGTAAATGCTTCAATGACAGCCAGTGGTGCCGGTGCAGCCACCGTTGACTCCTTTGATCTTGCTCACCGTGGCTTAGTTTATCACATCAAATATCGCACCTGCCGCTAGAGATGTCCATAGGGGGAGAATTCTTACTCTCCCTTTTCTCCCTTCTTGATATGGCAGTCGCCAAGGATCATCGTTCCCTGAGCGTAGTCGAAGGGTCGAAGGGTTGTTCAATGACAATAAATACCTTAACAGCCTTGGTCGTTACTATAAATAAATCTAGTAAAACAGCAATTATTTGACAACCTCTTGCCAATCAAAATCAGCTTGAGTTATAACAGACTCGGAGTAGCATCAGTCACAAGGAGAATCCGTGAAATATTTTTCAGTAGTAATGTACTTACTGCGAGAACGGAAACAATTTCTAGAAGAAATCCGGGAAGGCGTCAAGCTCAAATCTAAAATTTTCGGGCTACTCATTTCTAGTACAGTCTTTTTTGCAATTTACGGGGCGATTTTAGGCGCATCGAGCACCTGGATGCAATGTCTAGTTTCAGCAATTAAGTTGCCAGCACTTTACTTACTAACCCTGATCATCTGTTTTCCCACACTCTACTTTTTCAATGTCATGTTCGGTTCAAAACGAACTTTTGAACAATATCTGGCATTGTTAATGACATCAATGGCGATGATTAGCATCTTGATGTTTGGATTTGCACCTGTAAGTCTATTCTTTCTGCTGAGTACCAGCACCAAGGAATACAACTTTTTTCTGCTCTTGAATGTTGCTATTATGGCAATAACAGGATTTCTGGGAATTAGCTTTTTTTATCAAGGAATGCAGTTTTTTTCTGAAGAAGATGCAGAAGGCAAGGAAATCAGGCTAAATATTTTACGGTTTTGGTTAGGACTTTATGCTTTTGTTGGCACTCAATTGGGATGGACTCTCAGACCCTTTTTTGGATCGCCAGGACAATTTTTTGAACTATTCCGAAGCCGAGGAAGTAATTTTTATATAAGTATTTGGGATTCTCTTCGGGGTATTGGAGGGTTTTAATTAATGCGAATTTAAGGAGATTTGAAATAGTGATACAGTCGGACTTGGATGACTTACTAATTCCCGAAAAAGACTTAGAAGAATTGAGCGGAATAGCTTTGGGCGACGGTTTTGCGGGTAATTTTTACCAACATAGTACATTCCGGGACAGCAAAAAGCTGTTTTCTATGCTGTTGAATGAGTTACTGATATTTTGCGTAACGTTAGTAGTTTCCCTACCTGTTGCTTTACTTGCTACTCAACATAAAGTTGGTTCATTCAGCGATGCTGAGATATTTGTTTTGGTTTTACAAATAACTTTGAGTTTGTCCCTCGTGATTGCTGTAGCTTGGAATGTCTATAGATGGATAAAGGCAAAGCCTCTAGCGACGCTGGCTGGTTTGCTAGATGAAGTTGATAAGTATCATGAGGTGATTAAGGCTCTCGATATTATCGATCGATTAATAGCCGTTGGCAATCTACAAGCAAATTTGATGAATCGAGAGGATGCAATTGAAGCATTAAGCATTACTAGGGAAAGTTTAGTTTGTGCTTTGAAAACAGAAAGAATTCTCAGGGAAAATCAGGAATTTATTGGTCGCCGTTACGAATTATTTGCTAATATTGAAAGTAATTTGGCTGCTTTAATGGCGATGGATGTGAGCGATCGGGCAACTGAATATGGACGATTGTTGAATGAGGCTTTGGAGATCGGGATCAGCGTACACAAAGAAGTAAGAAAGTTGCAAAATGGACGCTAGGATCTATTTTGATCAATGACATTAAATCTGTCACCAAGGCGCTTTAGTTATTGCTCCCTGAGCGTAGTCGAAGGGTCTAAGGGAGGAATGACTAAAGCGCATTAACAGCCTTGGCGGTTGCTATACAGCAGATTGCAGGTTTATAGGTACTATCAATATCCCCGTAGGGACACGGCAGTGCCGTGTCCCTACAATAACTATGTACCTTGCATACCTGAAAAGTGCTGTAAATCTGTCGCTATACAAATAAGTAGGTCATTCTAGTTAAATGTAAGACGATTTTCTATTAGATCCCCAACTTCTGAAAAAAGTCGGGGATTTGGGTATTGTATCTTTTGAACCCTTGCTCACTTACAACCCATTGTTAGTTAAAACTCTAATCCTCGAAAATATCCAATTGTTCGCCCTCAGACTCTTTTTTATCCTCTTTCTTAACACCCTTCCGCAGTCCGATCGCAATTTTACTATGTTTCTCAATCTGCTTCATCACCTGTCTCGCCCTCTCAATCACCGACGCTGGCAAACCAGCTAATCTCCCCGCTTCAATTCCGTAAGACTTATCAGCACCTCCAGGCTGAACTTGATGCAAAAATACGATTTGATCCGGCAATTCTTTCACTGTCACCTGATAATTAGCCACATTATTTAAAATAGAAGCTAACTCATTCAACTCGTGATAATGTGTAGCAAAAATTGTCCGCGCCCGAATCTCATTGGCTAAGTATTCTGCTACAGACCAAGCAATCGAAAGTCCATCAAACGTCGCCGTTCCCCTCCCAATTTCATCTAACAAAACCAATGATTTTGACGTGGCGTGGTTGAGAATATTTGCAGTCTCATTCATTTCAACCATAAACGTAGACTGACCAGTTGCCAAATCATCCACTGCACCGACTCTAGTAAAAATACGATCGCAAATTCCCAAAGTAGCAGCTTTCGCCGGCACAAAACTCCCCATTTGCGCCATCAACTGAATCAAACCCACCTGCCGCAAATAACAACTTTTGCCACTAGCATTCGGCCCAGTTAAAATAATTAAATCGGGTCGATTTAGCGATTCTTCCCGACCCAAAAAAGCCGAATTCGGCACAAAAAATCCCGGAGGTAAAGACTTTTCCACTACCGGATGACATCCTTCAATAATCTTAATTTCCCGACTTTCAACCATATTCGGACGACAGTAATTCTGATAAACAGCTACTTCCGCCAAACCGCACAAAACATCTACTGCTGCAACCGCGCGAGAAACATTGCGAATAATTTCAGCGTGTTCTCCTATTTCCGCACGCACTTGAGTAAAAATATCATATTCCAGTTGATTTAAATCTTCTCGTGCTGTCAGAATCCGCACTTCCCTTTCTTTTAATTCCTCAGTGCTGTAGCGTTCTTCATTGGTGAGAGTTTGCTTGCGAGTATAGTCATTTGGTACTTGGTCTACTTTCGATTTACTAATGCTAATATAATATCCGAAAGCTTTATTATAGGCTACTTTTAAATTAGAGATTCCGGTGCGTTTTCTTTCATTGGCTTCTAAATTTATAACCCAATCCAGGTCTGCTGATGCAGTTTGCCGCATTTCATCTAGTAAGGAATTAATGCCAGAACGAATCAACCCTCCTTCTTTTAAATGAATCGGCGGTTCGTCAACTAAATGAGCGTGAATTTTAGTTGCCAATTCTTCTAAAATTGGCGGTACATTTTGAAGTGCTTTCAAATAGGGCGATCGACCTAGATCTGCTACAACCGCTAACTCCGGCAGTTTTCCCAAAGAATCAGCTAAAGCGACTAAATCTCGCGCGCTAGCTGTTCCAGAACCAGCGCGGCCAGTGAGTCTTTCGATGTCATAAATTTGGCGTAATAACTGCTGCAAATCTTGGCGCAAGGGGTTATTTTCTACTAATTCTTGAATCGTGTCGTGTCGCGCGCAAATACCTTTAATATTCAGCAAAGGTTGCAGCACCCAACGTCGCAAAGCGCGACCTCCCATTGCAGTGCTAGTTTTGTCGATAGCCCACAACAAAGAACCATGAAAAACCCCATCTCTAACAGTTTGAGTAATTTCAAGATTGCGACGGGTTTGGTAGTCTAGTGTGAGAAAATCGGTAAGCGTGTAAGTATGTAATACTTGCAAAGAAACTGCATTTCCTTTTTGAGTTTCTTCAAGATATTGTAGCAAACCACCGGCCGCGCGAACTGCCAGAGGCAGGTGTCCGCATCCCATACCTTCAAGCGATCGCACTTTAAACTTTTGCAGGATTCTCTGTTTTGATTCTCCCAAAGTAAACGGAATTTGCGATCGTAAAGAATAGCAAAACGAACTCGGCAAACAATCGGGTAAATGCTCAGATTTTTCTCCTGGCCTCAACATAGTCACCAAATCGGGAGCATTAGTTGGCACCAGCACTTCTGACGGTTGTAAACGCAGCAATTCTAAAGTTAATTGTTCTAAACTATCTGCTTGTGTAGTGACAAATTCTCCAGTAGAAATATCTGTATAAGCCAATCCCCAATGTGTTCCAGCTATGACGATTGCTGCTAAAAAATTATTTTGCCGAGGTTTGAGCATTCCGTCATCAGTCAAAGTTCCGGGAGTCAGAATGCGCGTAATTTCTCGCTTGACTTGACGCCCTTCTCTAGCTGCGATCGCAGCATCTTCTACTTGGTCACAAACTACCACAGCATAGCCTTTTTCTACTAACATTGAAGTGTAGCGATCTAGGGCGTGGTGTGGCACTCCTGTCATCGGTACTCGTCCAATTTCCTTGCCGCTTTCTTTGCTAGTACAAACAAGCTCTAATTCCCGCGAAATTGTAACTGCATCTTGGAAAAAGCACTCAAAAAAATCGCCGACTCGAAATAATAAAAGGGCATGAGAATATTGTTCTTTTACTTGAACATACCGCTGCATCATTGGTGTCAGCTTATTGAATTCTAGTAAACGGTAGTCGGCATTGCGGATGTTCGCTTGATTGGGGTCTGTTGGAGTAGAGGCAGTGTAAGGCATAAAAGGCGATCGATAAACTTTAATCTTTCACAACTTTAGCGCAAGCTCTGCTTTTTAGTACCCTGTTCTACCACAATTTGATAGCTTCATTTGCGATCGATAAACAAAAAAGCCCCTATCTGTATATCAAGAAGGAGGCTTAATTGTATCGTATCAAGAAATCCCAGGCATCGAGCTATTTTCTCAGGCAGTGACCCGCCAAATATCTTCGCCACCGCAGCGTTTAACAACCGAGTTCGGGA
>REAP01000266.1 GCA_004294385.1 Oscillatoriales cyanobacterium
AACTACATTAACGCCAAAGATTTTGATGCCGTACCAGCCGTGTCAGGTGGCTCTAGCAGTGGCAACAGTCTAAGCTCAAGAAGCAATAACAACGGCTTTCTAGGTGGACTTTTCGACTTCTTCGCAGGCAAAAGTCAACTATGAACACAAATCCCGGATATAATCTTGAATTCGATTTTGAATTTACGAGAGGTCAATACCATTATCAGGGCGGAGGGAAAAGAGAAGACTTGAAATCTCCTGCTGCTCGTGCAGGATGGGAGGCAGAAAGATTTCAACACGAGAAGAAAATGAAAAAAGCCGAACAGAACTAACCTTAGCGCGGGTCTAAATGGCCCGCATTTTGTATGCTTTCACAAGATTTTGATTCAAGTGAATTCGACTACCTGAGTGCTGACAATTTTTCGGGAAGTGAAAATCAAGTAAATACGAAAACTCCCGAAGTAACTAACATTGAGCGCTTCTGGAATCTAACAGGAAACTGGGGAGAGTTCGGCAGTTACTTCGGCGCTGGTTTGTCGGCATCTCTTATCGTTCGAGCAATTCCGGCGCTCATCCCGGCTGCTGTGATTCTGATTCCGGCGGCTGGTTTGGGGCTGGCGTTGTACAGTTTCAGTGCCGAAGGTTCGGGCAAAGTTCGATCGCAATTAATTCTTTTAGCAGTCGCGACTGCAATGATTGCCGGTAATTGGGATGCGTGGCAAGCGTGGATTATTGTTAATTCTCAATTACTGATTCTCACTTTTGCATTGATTGTGGCTGTTCTGGTTTTCGTCGGTCTGCAAATTTGGAGCAAACTCAATGCTAATTAATAATAGAAATCAGCCAATTGTTGCAGGGCTTTTTAGCTTAAGTATTGTGGCAATTGTCGGAGCTACAGCTTTGCAATTCAACGATCGCGTTGAGTACAAAATCGGGAATCGCATAGAGTCTCAGCCTGCGTGGTTGGTTCCGCCTAAAGCAGAATTTAGAAGCTTAGAACGTGGGTATGGTGGTGTTAAAATCTTTCTCGCTCTACTCGCAACCGGTGGCATGGTGACGACGATGCTGATAGCCCGTGAGGAAGGCGAAGAAGAGCCAATCAGGCAGCGGATCAAGGGCTACCAACAAAAGGCCTACGAATTCGATTATGCCACTGAATCGGCATATCAAATGGCACGAACCCAGCAGCGATATAAATCCCTTTTAGATGCTGATGAACGAGCTTTTGAGGATGAGCTCGAAACAGCGTACTGCGAGAGCTTGGGTATCGACCTACAGCAACAGCAGGCTTTGCTCACGGGGACGACGACACTGGATTCTGTGACTAATCCCGGTGACAAGGTGGATTCTGTGGCATCAGTGGCGATCGGACCTGAACAAACAGGCGGGCCCAAGATTCCCAAACTCACCAACTACCCTGCTGTGCTGATTTACGGCCCGCAGGGTTCGGGCAAAACCTTCTTAGCTGAGGAAGAAATCAAAGAACGCAAGCAAGCCGGACACAAGGTAACAGCCCTTGACCCACACGCAGGCTTTAACTCGTGGCGTGATTGTGAGGTTGTTGGTGCGGGCATGGATTATGGGGCCATTAATGCAGAATTAGCTGATTTCGCTGCTGAGATCAAACGACGCTACGAGCGAATCAGAAACGAACCTAACCCACAATTTGCGCCGTGGACTTTTGTATGCGATGAATTCACAAATTGGGCTTCCCGCTGCAAAGCTAGCGGTGAGTTTTTCCAAGCCGCCTTAAGTGATATTCGCAAAGCCAAAATGTATGTTCTTTTTGTCAGTCACGCCCGCACACTCGCAGGTTTGGGCGATGCAAAAGGCATGGCGGCGACGCGAGATGCAGCACTATTGGAGATTGAATTGCTCGGCAAGATTGACCCCGTAACCGCTGAAGCTGTACCCAAATTTGAAGCCTTGGTTAAGTTGCCGGGACAGTCGCAAGCCGATCGTACTTTGGTCAAATTGGTTAGACATCCAGAGCCAAAAAAAGCGACTGTTGCCGATGTTCCGATCGGGAATACCTCAAACACTTCGGAACAATCGGGAACACCCAAAACCATGCTAGAGCCGGAACCGGAACAGCCCGGAAGCCTTGCGGAACATAGGGAATACCTTTCTGAGATGTTGGAACAGTTGTTAGCCGGAACACTCGAAAAAGCGGTTTTTACTGCTGACTCTACGCTGGAACACTGGGAGAAAATGAAATTAGCCAAGGCTATTGTCAGCCAAGAATTAGGGCAGGAAAGAACCATCTGGCTACTGTGGGGGGTGCGTCGGGGGGGAAGAAATCACGCCTTGTATACTGAAGCGCGGGCGATGCTCGATCGACTAATCAAAGGGGAGGACGTCAAAGATACCTGGTAAGCTGATCAGAGGAAAGGAAATTTAATTAATTGCGATCGCATCACCTCAGAGTCGGAATTCGATCGCTTCAAATTCAGTGGGAGTGGAATGAAAGAAATTGAGGCTAAGTGCGATCGGGAAATCTTACTGAAATTTCTAGCTATTTAATTCCTTTGACTTCCTTAATCAGCCCCTTAATCGCAGCCATGAAAACTCCTATTGCATGGCTAGGAGCTGATCAAGGAAGATACCAGATCATTGCCCGAACGGGCTTGCTAATTAAATTATAGGAGTCTCCTGGGAAATTATCGATCAAAATACGACCAAGGCCCACGGATGCCAGGTATCTATATCCACTTGTCGAGGTGGAAGATGTGAAACTGTTTGGAAGATTGAAAAATCCATTTCCAGCAGCCCCTTCGACCATCACGCACATTCCCAAAATTTTTGATGCCAGCAAGCCGTGTGGCACAGAAGAGGATCCACCGTCGGTACTGGCAGTCAAGAAATTAAAGATTTTGCACCGCGTATGCAAATCTGTTACTGCTGTATGAGCTGCTACTGCTGCTGTCACCTCTGCGTCTCGTGCGATCGCAGCGGGGATGTCCGTATCCGTTAGGGCTACCGCAGTTTGCCTGTACCTCCCATCCCCCTCAGCCTGAGTCAAGTAAACCGGATGCGGA
>REAP01000267.1 GCA_004294385.1 Oscillatoriales cyanobacterium
TGTTCGCGGAATTGACCGGTGAAAATTGGTCATTGAGCGTAGTCGAAATGTCCGCGGAATTGACCGGTGAAAATTGGTCATTGAGCGTAGTCGAAATGTCCACTTTATAGACTAAATTTCGACCCTTCGACCCTTCGACCCTTCGACCCTTCGACCCTTCGACTACGCTCAGCGCGACGCTCCGCTCAGCGCGACGCTACGCTCATGGCATAGCTTCCCGCTTGCTATATTTCATGACATATCAAAGTTGATTAGAATGTCTCCATCAAATCTTTTTCCTCAGCATAAACATCTCGCAACTGTTGCAGCGCTGTAGCAGAAATTACAGATTTCACTGTACCCACCAACACGCCCCACTGAAACAAACTGTCAACCGAAACAGCCTCTTTAAAGTTGTAAGTATAAAACTTAGTCCAAAATGCTGGTGCTTGCTTGCCTTTCCAACGTTTGTACCATGCGAGATAATCTGGAAGTACGGGGGGATTCACTTCCACAATTGGGGGGAAATCGGCGTAGCTGACGAAGCGACTCAGGCCTTTTGCATGAACATACACCATGTTGTGACAACATTCGATGCGATAAATCTGCTCGGTTGAGATGTTGAACAACAGTGCTACAGTTTCTTCAGTCACAAATCTCGATCGCGGATTGACCACCGAAGACTTATGAATAATTTTAGATGCGGCGATCGACGAAGATCTTGACTGACTTTCATATATCATAGTAGTTACAGACCCTGGTGGTACGTCAATTTTTTAGACACACTGATTATAAAACGCAATTGCATTATTGTCAAGTATGGGATTAATCAGAATCAGAGTTCGAGAACTAGCAGCCGAAAGGGGCTGGACATTCAAAGAGGTTTCTGAGCGTTCAGGTGTAGTATACAGCACAATTACGACCTACGCTAGGCGATCGGAAATATCAATGGTTGACTTTACCGCAATCCACAAATTAGCGCGGGCTTTTGGTGTGATGATTGAAGATGTAGTGGAAATCATCAAAGAATGAGTTAAGTCGATCGCCACTAAATGCGATCGGCTATCATAAAACCAAATCCCCTTGCCGCCTGAAATTAGGAGAACCCTCAAATGTCAGATCCGATTACCTTGGGCTTACTTTTTACAGTTGCTTGGCAAGGCATTCTGGGCACCCAAGTTAATGATGCACTAAATCATGCTTGTTTGACCGGGATAAAAAAGATATCACGAAACGGAAAAATCGTCAATCACGATTTAGAAAAAGCGCTGAAAACTTCTTTTCTGAAAGCTCAGCAACAAATCGCCTCAGAATGCAAACAGGAAATCGACCCGAAAAATACGGCTAACCGAGACAGTTTTGCCTATTCGCTGCAAGACAGGCGCAGGGATTTTGATTGGTTGAAACAAAAGCTCGAACAGCTCAAATTAGAATTAGAACAAGTCGCTCAACAAACAGTCCCATCTGGGATTCCCATTGCAGGTTTAGATGAGATAGAATTGCTGCTGACTTCCGCAGATGAGTTAAAGCAGCATCAGGTTGAAAAACTTAAGCAAAAACTGCTGGAAGTCGCCCTAGAAAATTGCAATGTCGCACCCTACAAGACAAAGTTAGAGCAAGAATTATTTGGCTTGGTCTCTGCATACTTTGCTCAAGAAATCAAGGAAAATGAGAAAGTTTTTCAGATTTTTACCGGGCAGAGTTTAACGCGGATTGATAGCAGAACCCAAGAGATGTATGATTGGCTTGAGGAGATAGTTGAAAAGAGCCGAATTGTTTACGTGCCGATTGATTGGCGGGATATTTGCCAGCAGATTTTAGACGAAAAAGAACAGCAGCGACTTAGTAGCAATCAATTGACTTTTGGCAACCATCAAATTGATGATGTTTACGTGCCGCTGGGATTGGTGGAACGGCACAAAGTGACTCAGCAGCGCGAGAATGTTGGGGCTGAAGAAGGTTCAGATTTGTATCGGGAAAAAGAAGTTACTCAGACATTTGAACACAGCGAGTTTCTCGAACAAGTAATCCAGCAAGGAATTAGCCCGAAAAGCAATGGGAAGCGGTTAGGAATTATTGGGGAACCGGGGGCGGGGAAAACAACACTGTTGCGGCAAATTGCGAATTGGGTAGCGGCGGGCCTTTCCGAGGCTATTGTAATTTGGGTATCCTTGTCGGATTTGCAGGGGAAGGAATTAGAAACCTATTTATTTGATAGTTGGCTGTTGGCGGCAATTAAGAGAATTGGGAAGGCTGAGGCGACGGCGGATATTAAGGATGATTTTTTAGCACAATTTAATGCTGAGCGCGTTTGGTTGGTGTTGGATGGGGCGGATGAGATGGCGGTGGGAGATGGGAATCCTTTGGCGGAAATTGAGCGGCAAATTAGAACCGGTGGCTGTATTCAAAAGGCGCGAATTGTGCTAAGTTGTCGGCAGAATGTTTGGGATGCGATCGGCTCTGCGTTGGATAGTTTTGATACTTATCGCACTCTGGAGTTTTCCTATCCCGAACAAGTGGAAATGTTTATCGATAAATGGTTTGGAACCACTCCTACAAATCCCCTCAATGTAGGGGCGGTGCCCCCGTGCCCGCCCTCCACCGCCCCTACGAATCCCCTCAATGTAGGGGCGGTGCCCCCGTGCCCGCCCATCGCGCAACAGCTACGGGAAGCATTAGCAGCATCAGGAAAAGAGCGAATTCGAGACTTAGTAAAAAATCCCCTGAGATGTTCGCTATTGTGCGGCACTTGGCAATCCTTAGATGGGGATTTGCCGGATACTAAGGCTAAGCTTTATCGGCGGTTTGTGACTACTTTGTATCAGTGGAAAAAACCGCACTTGAATTGGATTCAGCAGCAGGATTTGAATGCGGCTTTGGGGAAATTGGCACTTTCTGGGATGTTAAATGAAACTGCGCGGTTTCAGTTGCGAGAAAGTGTGGGATATCGGGTGATGGGTGCATCGCAGTTTGAGTTAGCTTGTCGTTTGGGTTGGCTGAATTTAGTGGCGAGGG